>CACEPH010000011.1 GCA_902561465.1 uncultured Pelagibacteraceae bacterium | reverse complement strand
TGTACCTTCAGCTGTCTTTAATGCAATGTTACCTGTAAACCCATCGGTGACAATGACATCTACATTACCATCCATTATATGATTTCCTTCTATGTAACCTGTAAAATCAAAATTTTTAATTTTATTATTTTTAAGAATTGAGTATGTTTTTTTTAATACTTCATTACCTTTATGCTCTTCAAGTCCAACATTTAATAAAGCAATTTTTGGCCTCTCGTTATCATAAAGAGATTTAAAAAGTGCCGATCCCATAGAAGCAAAATCACATAAATTTTTTTTATCACACTCAATGTTAGCCCCAAGGTCTAATACAACATTCATATTACTTTTATTTGGCCATAATGCTGCTAAGGCCGGCTTACTGATACCCTCAATGGTTTTGAGAAGTAACCTTGAAATAACCAATAACGCTCCAGTATTTCCTGCCGATATCGAAATGTCTGCTTTTCTTTCTTTTAAGGATTCTATTGCCTTCCACATACTTGAATTTTTTCCTCTTTTAGCAGCTGTAAGTGGGCTCTCATCATCTAAAATTATATCCTTTGTATTAATTATTTCTGAATAATTTTTTACTAATTTATTTTTCGAAATTTCTTTAATTAATAAATTCTCATCACCAAAGATATAAAAGAAATTTTTTTTATTTTCTTTTAAAGATATATCGATGCCTTCAATTATTTTCTTAGGTGAGTTATCGCCACCCATTGCATCTACTGCAATTTTTACTATTTCGGTCATAAAATTAATTTTATTTTTTTGGTTCTAGAATTTGTCTACCATTATAAATGCCTGTTTTTAAATCTATGTGATGTGAAAGTCTATATTCACCAGATTTTTTATCCTCAACAATATTTATTGAAGAAATTCTATGATGAGATCTTCTCTTGTTTCTTCTAGACTTAGACGTTTTCCTTTTTGGTACAGCCATTTTATATCTCTAGTTATTCTTAAAATTCAAATCACCCTTTAATACTTTATCAGCACTTAAGTCAAAACAAAAAACTTGAAATTTATCGAAATATTCTATGAGAGGCTCATTATTAGCCATTTTTTGAGTTATATTAGTTTTTAAATATCTTGAAAAAAAAATATTTTTTGATTCCTGTTTTTCATTCTTATAATTTTCACAGTAGAGCAAAATATTATAAAATGATTTGATAAGAGCTTTCATATATTTATTTACAGATACATCTCCATATCCAACTTCCCTCATATTCAATTCGATTTGCTTGAATAAAAAATCAAATAATTTTTGATAGAAGGTCTTATATTCCTTATCCTTCATATCTATCTTTGTTTTAACGAATATGAAAGATATATGTATAAAAATTAGATGTATTCTATTTTGAAAAGTATCAGATAAATCAAATTTAGTGTAAAATAATTCATTTCGTGATAATAAAAGAATATTATTATATAAAGTAGCTTCTTGTGATTTAACTTTTTTGCTATTTTTAATCATATGAAAAAAAACATTTTTTTATTAGTCATCTTTTTATTTTTGATTTCTGGGTGTCAACAAAATGAGGTAATTAAAACTCATGGGGTAGCATATCTTAAAAAAAGAGAAAAGTTAATAATTGTTAATGAAACAAATAAAAATGATACAGTTTCCATTCTTGGACAGCCCTCAACAAAAGGAATGGTTGATGATAATTTGTGGATATATATAGAGCGAACTAGAACTAGAGGAACTTTGCTAAAATTTGGTAGAAACTATTTAAAAAAAAATAATGTTCTAGTACTTGAATTTGACAAATATGGTATTTTAGAAAGAAAAGAATTTTATGATAAAAATAGTATGAAGAAAATAAGTTTTGCTAAAGATATTACTGAGAATGAACTGCGTAAAGAAAATTTTATATACAGTTTTTTAAATAGTGTTAGACAAAAAATGTTAACTAGAAGAAAATAAAATTAGTGTGCTATTACAGCTAAAAGTAAAAGAGCTACTATATTTGTTATTTTTATCATAGGATTGACTGCGGGTCCTGCTGTATCCTTATATGGATCTCCTACTGTATCTCCAGTAACTGCAGCTTTGTGTGCATCAGATCCTTTTCCTCCGAATTTACCATCTTCAATATATTTTTTTGCATTATCCCAAGCTCCTCCACCAGCTGTCATAGAAATAGCAACAAATAAGCCAGTAACAATAACACCTAACAACATTGCACCAACAGATGATAGGGCAGCTTCAATTCCACCAATCATTAATATTACAAAATATAAAACTATAGGAGATAAAACTGGCAATAAGGATGGAATTATCATTTCTTTAATAGCAGCTTTAGTTAATAAATCTACTAATTTTCCATAATCAGGTTTTCTCTTACGTTTCATAATACCAGGTATCTTTTTAAATTGTCTTCTAACTTCAAGCACGACTGCTCCGCCAGCTCTACCTACTGCTTGCATAGACATTGAGCCAAATAGGTAAGGCAACATTCCTCCAAATAATAATCCAACAACAACAAATGGATTTGCTAAATCAAAACTTACAGAGATATTTTCTAAGGCAGATCCTTCAATATTTGAAAAAAATTTAATATCCTCAGTATAAGCTGCAAATAGTACAAGGGCACCTAGTCCGGCTGAACCTATAGCATAACCCTTGGTAACAGCTTTTGTTGTGTTTCCTACCGCATCTAAAGCATCAGTAGTTTTTCTTACATTTTTTGGTAAGTTTGACATTTCAGCTATACCTCCAGCATTATCAGTTACTGGGCCATATGCATCCAAAGCAACAACCATACCTGCCAAAGCCAACATAGTTGTGACAGCAATTGCGATACCGAATAATCCTGCTATGTGATTGGTAATTAAAATTCCACCAACTATTATTAAAGCAGGTAATGCTGTTGCCTCTAAGGAAACAGCCAACCCTTGAATTACATTTGTGCCATGTCCTGTAATAGAGGATTTTGCAACACTAATTACTGGTCTAAATTTTGTTCCTGTATAATATTCAGTGACCCAAATAATTAGACCTGTAATAGATAAACCTACTATTCCACAAAGATAAAGACCAAAACCATTAAATTCTGCATTCGTCGATTTGTAAACTTGTTCAAGACCTATAACTTTATCCGTAACTGGATATAGAATTAATAATGAAAAGAAAGCTGTTGCTATAAATCCTTTATATAGAGCTCCCATAATATTTTTACTCTTACCCAAGCGGACAAAAAAGGTTCCTGCTATTGATGTAAGTATACAAGTACCTCCAATTGCTAATGGATAAATCATCATGTTTAAATTGCCTATAAAAAATATTGAAGAAAGAACCATTGTGGCAACTATAGTGACTGCATAAGTTTCGAAAAGATCAGCAGCCATTCCAGCGCAATCTCCAACATTGTCTCCTACGTTATCAGCTATTACGGCTGGATTTCTCGGATCATCTTCAGGAATACCAGCTTCAACTTTTCCTACTAAATCGGCTCCAACATCAGCTCCTTTTGTAAAAATTCCACCTCCAAGTCTAGCAAAAATTGATATTAATGAAGCTCCAAAACCCAATCCTACTAAAGCATTTATTACTTCTCGACTTTCAATATTTAATTTTAATAAAATTAGATAATAAATTGATATTGATAACAGTGCTAATCCAGCAACTAACATTCCTGTAACAGCTCCAGATTTAAAACCTATATTAAGTCCAGCTGCCAATCCCTTTCTTGATGCTTCTGCAGTTCTAACATTTGCTTGTACTGAAACAAGCATGCCTATATAACCTGCTGCTCCAGATAGGAATGCACCAATAAAATATCCTAAACCAACCCATATGCCTAAAGCTAATGTGATAATTATAAGAATAATAAATCCAACTATAGCTATAGTTTTATATTGTCTATTTAAGTAAGCTCTAGCACCTTCTTGAATAGCACCAGCTATTTCTACCATTTTTTTATTGCCCGGACTTGCTGACAGAATTTGCTTACCAACAATATAACCGTATAAAATTGCTATAAAGCCCGTTAATATAATTAGATTAAGTATACTTATCATTTAATAAAATTAAGTTTAATTAAAAAAGCGCAAGTTGCCAAAAAAAATCATAAAAGGCAACAAGAATCTTTTTTATATATTTGATACTCGACTAACTTTTGATACTTTTTCTAGTATAGCGTTCAAAAAGCTTTTTTGAGATTCTTGAACAAAAAAATTAGCTACTTTTATATATTCGCTAATAATCACATTTACAGGAGTTTTATGCATAAACATAAATTCATATATAGCAGCCATAATCATTAATTTTACCATTAGTTCAGTTTTGTTTTCGTTAATATCATCCTTTAATTCTTTATCAATCAAACTTTGAATAATCTCCTTTCTCTCAATTGTACCTTTTACAACGTCTTTTATAAATTTTTTATATCTATGTTTTGGAAAAGCAATATCAGAATCTTTATTAAGATGATTACTATATAATTTTTGAACTACAATAACTCTAGGATTGTGTAAGGCTTCATTTTGACTCATTTTTTAAAATTCCTAGAACAGAAAGAGTTGCTTGAGCAGCTTCCCCTCCTTTGTTTTTTTTATTAGGATCAGATCTTTCAATTGCTTGTTTTTTATTTAAACAAGTAATTATTCCATTTCCAATTGCCTTCTTGTGAGTAATAGATAAATGCATAATTGCATTTATACTTGCTTCAGATATTAAATTAAAATGAGGAGTTTTACCTTTAATAACGCATCCAAGAGCAATGAAAGCGTCATAATTATTTATAAAAGCCGATATAATAGACGGAACTTCAAAAATACCAGGAACTAAAATTTTCTTATAGTTTTTTATACCATTTTTTTTTAATACTTTGGTAACACCTTCTAATAAATTATTAGAAATTTTTGGGTAGTAGTTTGCTATTACAATACAAATTTTCATTTAATAATTTCCTGTTTTGTAATTTTTATACCGTAACCATCTAATCCTACAACTTTTTTTTTTGATCTAGTAACTAATATCATTTTCTTAATATTTAGTGATTTAATAATTTGAGCTCCAATACCATAATTTTTAATTAGTTTATCTTGGCCTTTTGTATAGAATTTTTTACTTTTGTAACCCCTTAATGTTTCTGAAACAGATTTAAGATTTGTATCTCTTATAAATATTAAAACACAATCTTTATAATTTTTAAAATAATCTATTGTTTTATTAAATAAATTTGGTAATTTTTCACCCATCAAATAGTTTTTTATAATGTTTGATGAGATCACTCTTACTCTTGGATTTTTGTTTTTTTTAATATTACCTTTAATTAGAGAAAAATTTTCAGATCCATCCATCATATTTTCAAAAATTTTAATATTATAATTTTGATTTTTAATTTTTATAGTAGAAGATTTTTTAAATTTTATTAACTTTTCCTTATTTAATCTATAAGAAATCAAATCATCAATTTTTCCAACTTTTAATTTATGTTTTTTTGCAAATTTAAATAATTGAATACCTTTAGCCATTGTTCCATTGTCATTCATAATTTCACATATAACGGCAGAGGTTCCACATTTTGCAAATTTTGATATGTCAACAGAAGCTTCTGTGTGACCTGCTCGTACTAATACGCCACCATTTTTTGCTACAATAGGAAAAACATGCCCTGGTGATACAAAATTTTTAGGTGAAACATTTTTTTGTATAGCTGTTTTTATAGTTTTATATCTGTCATGAGCAGATATACCTGTTGTAACTCCTTCTTTGGCATCAATGGATACTGTAAAAGCAGTTTGACTTCTTGAAATATTATTTGGTGACATTAAAGACAAATTTAATTTATCTGCTTGCTTTTGACATAAAGTTAAACAAATTAATCCTCTTCCATGTTTTGCCATAAAATTAATCGAGTGTGCTGATATTTTAGAAGCAGGAATTATTAGATCTCCTTCATTTTCTCTATTCTCGTCATCAACAAGAATAAACATCTTACCCTTTTTAGCCTGGTTGATAAGTTCACTAATTTTTGAATATTTCATTATTAATATTTTTTAAAACTCTTTATATACTTTCCTACAAGATCAAACTCAACATTTACTGAATCTTTTTCTCTCAAATTTACTAAATTGGTCAATTTTAATGTTTTGGGAATTATTGATATTTGAAAACCACTGGTAAAAGTTCTAGCAATTGTTAAGGAAACTCCGTTTATAGCGATAGAACCTTTTTGAACAATAAAACTTTTGTATTTTTTTGGCAAATAAAAATCAATTACCCAAGACTTACCAACCTTAATAATCTTAGTAATCAAAGATGTTGTATCAACATGACCTTGTACAAAATGACCAGAGATTCGTTCACCGTATTTAAGAGATTTTTCTAAATTAATAACATCTCCTTTCTTAGATGATTGAAAAATTGTTTTACTTAGAGTTTCCTTAGAAATGTAAAATTGACTTAAATTTTTTTTATATTTTTCTAGAGTTAAGCATGCTCCAGAACATGCAATTGAAGATCCAATTTCATCTTTATTAAATCTTAGTTTTGATGATAATTCTAAAAAACAATTATTATTTTTTTTGGCAATGCGATTAATTACACCGGTATTTTTAATGATTCCATTAAACATTTTAATTAATTTTATAATTTATTAATTTATCACCAAATAAATTAACTCTTTCGTTAATTTTATTTTTTTTTCCTAAAAAAAATTTTATTTTTTTTTTAATATTACATTGTCCATTTTTTCCAAGATTCTTATTAGAAATAAAGAGATTAAAGTCATCTGCCAGATTATTAATTAAAAAATTATTTATTAACGTCATTCCAGATTCTATCAAAATTCTATTAAATCCCAAATCTCTAGCTTTGAGCATAGCCACCTTCAAATCTAAATTTCCTTCTTCGTCATTAGAGATTTTATATGTTTCTATTCCTTTTTTTTTAAGAAGTTTGATCTTTCTTATATTAGATTTATTAAAAAAAATTATTGTACGATATTTTAAAGATTCTTTAATAACTTTTGATTTAAGCGGTACCCTTAATTTATTATCAAATATAATTCTTGCTGGACTTTTGTGACTTAAGCCACTAATTCTACAAGTTAACCTTGGATTATCTGCTATAATTGTATTTGAAGTTGTTAATATACAATCATGATATGATCTCAATAAATGCCCTCTTGCTCTAGAATAATTATTTGTTATCCATTTCTTTCTTTTATTTATTGAATAATAATCTTTTGAAACTGCTATTTTGATGCTTATAAACGGTAAAAGATTATTTTTTAATTTAAAATAACTTCTATAAAAATCATTGGTTAAAGATGAGCATATACCATTAATTACATGTACTTTTTTATTTTTAAATATTTGCTTACTTTTATTATAACTTCTAAAATCAGGATCCTTTATTGAAAAAAGAACTTGTTTTAATTTATTTCTTATAATCAAATTCGTGCAAGGTTGAGTTACACCATAATGCGAACATGGTTCCAAAGTTACATAAATTTTTGATCCTTTTACTATTTTTTTTGAAAAGTTAATGGCATTATGTTCGGCATGTGGTCTGCCACCAATACTTGTGGATCCTATTCCTATTACAGAGTTATTTTTTGTTATAACGCAACCAACTGAGGGATTTTCCTTGGTTTTGCCAAGATTTTTTTTGGCCTCAGCAAGGGCCAAATTCATAAAAAAAGTGTGATTCTTTAAATTATTCTGATTTGTAAACATTCAAGTTGCCGATAAATTGTTCAAAATCCTTTGCTTCTTTAAAATTTTTATATACTGAAGCAAAACGAACATAAGCTACTTGATCTAAATTCGCGAGACCATCCATAATAAATTTTCCAATTGTGGAGGTAGGAATTTCATTTTCACCAAGACCTTCTAGATTTCTAACAATTTTTGAGATAAATTTTTCAATAGACTCACTATCAATTGGTCTCTTTCTTAATGATATATTAATAGATTTTGTTATTTTATCTCTGTCGAAAGGTTCTTTTCGTCCATTATTTTTGACTACTGTTAATTCTCTAAATTGAACTCTTTCAAAAGTTGTAAAACGCTCTTTTCTTTCGCAGCCACAAACTCTACGTCTTCTAATAGCAGCACCATCTTCTGTCGGTCTTGAATCAACAACAGAAGTATCTTTTTCTCTACAAAAAGGACAAAGCATATTTAATATTTTGTTAAATGGTTATAAATAGGAAATTTAGAACAAAGCTCTACAACTTCTGCTCTGACTTCACTCTCAATTTTTTTATTATCTTCAGAATTATTTGATAGACCTTGAATTACTTTAGTTATCAACTCACCTACTTTTTTAAATTCATTTAGTCCAAAACCTCTAGTAGTCGCTGCTTGTGAACCTAATCTTATGCCAGAAGTTATAGTAGGTTTTGCACTATCGAAAGGTATACCATTTTTATTACAAGTTATATTTGCTCTACACAAACTTGTTTCAGCATCTTTTCCGGTAACTTTAAAAGGTCTTAAATCAACTAACATTAAATGTGTATCCGTCCCTCCTGAAAAAATTTTAAAGCCATTATTTTTTAAAGTCTCTGATAAAATTTTAGCATTAGCAAGAACTGCTTTTATATATTCTTTAAAGCTAGGTTGTAAAGCTTCTTGAAAAGCTACTGCTTTTGCTGCAATAACATGCATTAAAGGACCTCCTTGATATCCGGGAAAAACAGCTGAATTGATTTTTTTAAATATGTCTTCACGATTAGTTAAAATTATTCCACCTCTACCACCTCTTAAAACTTTATGAGTAGTTGAGGTAACAACATCAGCATGATCGATTGGATTTGGATAACCCTTGCCAGCAACCAATCCAGAAAAATGTGCCATGTCAACCATCAGATATGCATTAACTTCATTTGCTATGTCTTTAAATTTTTTAAAATCTATAATTCTAGAATAAGCACTGCCACCAGCGATTATAAGTTTAGGTTTATGTTTTTTTGCTAAAGATTTAACATCTTCATAATCAATCAATCCTGTTTCTTTATTAACATCGTAATGAAAAGAATTTAGCCATTTGCCAGAAAGAGCAACTTTAGCTCCGTGAGTTAAATGACCACCAGAATTTAAACTCATACCAAGTATTGGGTCTCCAGGATTTAAAAGCGCAAGATATACTGCACCATTTGCTTGAGCACCTGAATGAGGTTGAACATTTGCATATTTACAATTAAATAATTTTTTTACTCTTTCTAAAGCTAGTTCTTCAGCTTTATCTACAAATTCACAACCACCATAATATCTTTTAGAAGGATAACCTTCAGCATACTTATTTGTCATTATAGAACCTTGAGCATCTAGAACAGCTTTAGAAACTATATTTTCAGAAGCTATTAATTCTATATGTTGTTGCTGCCTTTCAAGTTCTAATTTTATTGAATTATATAAATCTGGATCCGTAGAGGATAAATTTTTATCAAAAAAATTTTGATAACTTTCTGACATATATTTGTTTAACTTATTCATAAAAATATTTTATATTTTTCTGATTCTTTTTAAATGTCTTCCACCTTTAAAATTAGTTTTTATAAATGTATCTACACATTTTAATGCAACATTTTTTTTAGTCAATCTCGCACCAATCGCAATTACATTAGCATTATTATGTTCTCTGCTTAATCTGGCAGATTTTGCATTGTAACAAAGTGCTGCTCTAACATTTTTATGTTTATTTGCTGCTATAGACATTCCAATGCCAGATCCACATACTAATATTCCTAATTGTCTATTATTTTTCTTCATTTTTTTTGATAATAGATGTGCAAAATCAGGATAATCAACTGATACTGTGCTTTCTGTTCCTAAATCCAAAATTTTTTTTCCTTTTTTTGTTAAAAAATTTTTAATATTTTTTTTTAAATTAAACCCAGCATGGTCAGATGCTAAAATAATTCTCTCAATTTTTGTTTTTGTATTTTTTGGCACTGCTTAAGTTTAATATAACTACATATATATAGTATATCAAATTATACCACAATATTTTGATTTGGATTTTGGATGATTAATTAAATTTATAATCAGTCAAACAAGCCACTAAATGGACTCTATTTTCTTCTCCACCATTAAAAGCATTATGGTATTTGACATTATTTGTGATGTAAACTGAACCATCAGCAGGAAGATGCTTCGCTACATTTTCTATTACCATTAAGCATCCAGGATTTGTTATTATTGGAATATGGAGTCTTGGCTCTGGATCTCTGTGCCAGCTTAAGGTAGTTCTTGGCTCCTTTAACAAAATTCTTACGCGCCCCAATTTAAATTTTTTAGATAGTTTTTCATAAACTTCTTTAAAATATGTGTGTTCGAAATCCCTAACAAATTCTGTATACAAAGTTTCATCTAATATTTTGTCTCTAATAGTTTCTTTTCCAGAATGATCAGGTTTGGTCCAGTATACACCTCTGGCATAATTTCCTTTTGTGGATTCTGGATTGCCTGGTATCTGATTTAAACAAATAGCAGCAAAATCTTTTATTTTGTTTGCGCTATCGTACTTTTTGAGTTTTAAAACTTGGTCCAAGCTTTCTTGAAGTTTCTTAACATCAAATTTCAAATCTTTAACTGTGTGAAAATCTCTAAAATCTGTCATTTATTATATTTAATATAGTATGTTAATTTATATCAATAAATATATATTTAATAGGTAGGATTTGTCGCAATAGAATGACATTTTATAATAATATAAACTTCTAAATTGAAATGAGAATAATTATCAAATGAAAAATATAGGTTCATATCCAAATGTGAGATTAAGAAGAAATAGAAAAACTGAATGGTCAAGAAGACTTGTCCAAGAAAGCAATCTATCGCCGAATGATTTGATATGGCCAATATTTATCAGGGAAGGCAAAAATATTAAAGAATCAATTGATACAATGCCTGGCGTTTATAGATATTCTTTAGATAAAGTTGAAAAATTAGTTCAAAGAGCGATAAATAAAAAAATTCCTATGATTGCATTATTTCCTAATACACCTTTATCTAAAAAAAATAAAAAAGGATCTGAGGCAGTTAATAAAAATAATCTGGTATGTAAAGCTTTAAGGTTAATTAAGAAAAAATACAAAAATATAGGTATAATGTGTGACGTAGCTTTAGACCCATACACTACACATGGTCATGACGGAGTATTAAAAGATAATTATGTCGATAATGACGAAACAGTAAAAATTTTAGTAAAACAATCTCTTCTACTTGCAAGAATGGGTTGCGATGTAATAGCTCCATCAGACATGATGGATGGAAGAATAGGTGAAATTAGAAAAGCTTTAGATAAAAATAATTATAAATTAGTTCAAATTTTATCTTACGCTGTCAAATACGCTTCTAGCTTCTACGGTCCATTTAGAGATGCAATCGGTTCAAAAAAACTGTTAAAAAGTGACAAAAAAAATTATCAAATGGATTTTAAAAATTCAAAAGAAGCCTTAAGAGAAGTAGCCTTGGATATCAAGGAAGGTGCAGATTTTGTGATGGTAAAACCTGGAATGCCATATTTAGACATTATAAGATTGATCAAAGATAATTTCAAAATACCTGTTTTTGCTTATCAAGTATCTGGAGAATATAGTTTAATTAAAAATGCAGTAAAAAATAATATTTTAAGTGACAAAATTATTTATGAGAGCTTAATCTCTTTTAAAAGAGCAGGAGCAAATGCAATAATTACCTATTTTGCAGATGAAGTAGCAGATAAATTAAGTAAATAATTTAATAAACTTTAAATTATGAATAATAATTCTCTAAGATATTTCTAAATAGTGGAAATTTTAATTTATTTGGTAAGATAAAATTTTCCACTATTAAGTTTTTATTAAAAATTAAAGCCTCTTTAACATCTTTAAATTGATTATTATTTAAATCATCATTAAGTAACATTTTTGGTATTTTAAAAAATTTATTATTTATTTCTACAGAATTATTTATGAGATTATTAGATTTCTTATTATCAAAAAAATTCACTTCAAAACCTAATTCTTTAATTAATGATAATTCCCAATATATATAGGATTTTATCCAGTTTGATAATTTTAAATCAGTTAACATTTTTTCAAATGAATTATATATATTTGTATTAATTTGTCTTTCAGGTAGCAAAATTTTTAAAATAGATGTAGCTGAAAGTATTGTTGTAGATTTTTTTTTATCATCGAAAAAAAATGAGGCAATAGGATTAATTAATTCAATATTAAAATAACCCATTTTATTTTCACTTTTAGATTTCCAATGTACAAAAATTTTATTTCCTATTTGGAAATTTTTTTTTTGTTTTTTTGATGAACCGCCATAAACAATTCCACTACATTTGCCATGTTTTAATGTGAAAATTTCAACAATAATGGAATTTTCATCAAAACTATTTTTTGAAAGTAAGTAACCTTCATCGCTCCAATACATATTATTTAATATTCTCTCCTCTCAATAATTTTTTTGCACCATCTTGTTCAGCTTCTTGTTTAGAATTACCAAATCCATAAAATTCCTTTGTGCCAACCATGGAAACTGAAATTTTATAAACTGGGTTATGTCTTGGTCCGGATGAATTGACTAAACGATAAAAAGGTAGTTTTTTAAATTTTTTTAATGAATGCTCTTGTAATTTTGTTTTTGGATCTAAAATAGTAATATCAGATTTATCAATTTTTTCTTTCCAGCTATCTAATACAAATTTTTTTGTAAAATCAAAACCTTGATCTATATATATAGCACCAACTATAGCTTCGCAACAATCGCTTAATATTTTTTCATCATTTTTAATAATTCTTTTTTTTTTATTTCCTATAATAATATAATTTTGTAATCCGAGGGACCATGCTATATCACAACATGTTTTTTGCTTAACTAAATTAGCAAACCTTTTATCAAGGACTCCTTCATTCTCATTTGGGTATAGATCAAATAATTTCTTTGATAAAACTAGACCTAAAACTCTATCACCTAAAAACTCAAGTTTTTCATTATTCTTTTTTTGATCTGCACTTTTGTGTGTAAGCGCTGAAATTAATAATAATTTATCCTTAAATTTTACTTTAAGTGATTTTTCAATTTTTTGTATATTTTTCATTATTCTATTTTTTTAAAAAAGCGTTCTGTGCGAAGACTTTTATTCCATTTCCAAAATTTAATAAAAGCACCATTTTTTATATCGTTAGAAAAGAAAATTATTTTTGCTTCTCCAACTAAATTTTCAAAGTTTACGTATCCTACGCTACTTAAATAGCGGCTATCTCTTGAACAATCTCTGTTATCTCCCATAAAAAAATAATGATTTTGTGGAACAACGTATAAATCGCTATTCACCATAGACCCTTCACTTCTATATACTGCTGTATAAGTTCTGCCGTTAGGTAAAGTTTCTTGAAAGAAAGTTACATTTATATTTTCATCTCCACAGTTAATATTCATCACATTAGATATTTTTCTTTTTTCAATTTTATTACCATTTAAGTGTAGATTATTATTGATAATTTGAATTTTATCTCCTGGTAATCCTATTAACCTTTTAATGTAATCAGTTCTGTTGTCTGCTGGTGTCTTAAAAACAATTACATCACCTCTTTCAGGTGTTTTATCAAAAATTCTATTTTCAAAAAAACTAGGACTAAATGGTAAAGAATGTTTACTATAGCCATAAGTGTATTTAGAAACAAATAAACGGTCACCTATTAATAAATTAGGCTCCATTGATGATGATGGAATATAAAATGGTTGAAAAAGAAAACTTCTTATAATCAATGCAATTATTAATGCATAAAAAAGTGTTTTAATATTTTCAATAATTTTTTTTTTCATTATTTATAAGATATGACAACTGTTGCCTGTGCCCAAGGAAGATCATCCGAAAGGGACAAATGTATAAAATATTTTTTTTTTTTAATTTTTCTTCTTAAAAAATTTGCAGTACTGCCTTTAAGATTTATTGAAGGTTTTCCAAATCTATCATTCAATATTTCTATATCTTTAAAATTAATTCCTTTCCTTATTCCGGTACCTAGCGCTTTACTTAAAGCTTCTTTTGCTGCATATCTTTTTGCATAATATGAAGAAGGTTTCTTTTTTTTTTCACAGTAAATTATTTCTTTATTTGAGAAGATTCTTTTTTTAAAAATATGACTATTTTTTTTTAAAGATTTTTCCATTCTTTTAATGTTTACTATATCAGTTCCTATACCAAATATTTTCATATTAACTATTTATGATCTTTTTAAATTTATTAATGGAATTTTTTAATCCAATAAATATAGAATCAGAAATTATAAAATGTCCTATATTAAATTCCGAGATATAATTAATTCTTGATATTTTATAAGCAGATTTATAAGTAAGACCATGTCCTGCGTGAACTTCTAAACCAATTCTTTTAGCATAAAGAGAGGATTTTTTAATTTTAATAAATTCAGAAGTTATATTTTTTTTATTATTAAAATAGTTGCAATATTTACCAGTGTGAATTTCAACACAGTTTGCACCAAGATATTTTGAAAGTTTTACATCGGACATCTTGGGTTCAATAAATAAGCTTACCCTAATTTTATTTTTTTTAAGTTTTTTAATTATATTTTTCAAATATAAAAATTTCTTTTTTAAATTTAAACCGCCTTCAGTAGTAACTTCAGTTCTTTTTTCTGGAACTATACAGACATAATTCGGCTTATGTTTGATTGCAATTTTTAACATTTCTTTAGTTGGAGCCATTTCCAAGTTAAGAGGAATTCGTAATTTTTTCTTTATAATTTTAAGATCAGTATCTTTAATATGACGTCTATCTTCACGTAAATGAATAGTAACAGAATTTGCTCCACTTTTTTCTGCTATAAGGGCAGCTTTTAAAGGATCAGGGTAAATTTCACCTCTAGCATTTCTAATAGTTGCAACATGATCAATGTTTACACCAAGTTTTTTTATTTTCATTTATATTTATATATCTGCGTACGACTTTTTTTCCTTATAGGCGCCAGGATGAGTTACTGCACCCTTAAAAGCTGGACCAACAGATTGAGAATACTTCCATAACGTTCCTGAATTATATTCAATCTTTTTAGGTTTCCATCTTTTTTTTCTTTTTCTCAATTCTTTGCTAGTAAGTTGAACTTTTAAAACACCTTTGTCAGAGTCAATTTCAATAATATCACCGTTTTTAATTAGTCCAATAGGACCTCCGTTAGCAGCTTCAGGTCCAACATGGCCAATGCAAAAACCATGGGTAGCTCCAGAAAAACGTCCATCGGTAATAAGAGCAACTTCTTCGCCTAATCCCTGTCCATAAATTGCTGCTGTAGTAGATAACATTTCAGGCATGCCTGGACTTCCTTTCGGTCCTTCATACCTAATTACAACAACGTCGCCAGATTTTATTTTTCTTTCCATAACAGCTTTTAACGCAAATTTCTCACTGTCAAAACATTTAGCTCTACCTTTAAATTTTTTTCTTTTCATTCCTGCAACTTTTACTATGGCTCCTTCTGGTGCTAAATTTCCTTTTAATCCTACAAATCCACCACTTTTATTTAAAGGGTTGTTAGTTTTATAAATTATTTTTTGATTTGAAGGAAAAATAATGTCTTTATGATTTTCTGCTATTGTTTTTCCTGAAACAGTCATACAATCACCATGAAGAAAACCTCCATCCAATAAGGCTTTTATTAAAATTGGCACTCCTCCAATTTCATATAAATCTTTTGCTACATATTTTCCTCCAGGTTTAAGATCAGCAATATAGGGTGTTTTTTTAGAAATCTTTGTTACATCTTCTAAAGTAAATTTTATTCCCGCTTCATTTGCTATGGCTGGCAAATGTAAAGCAGCATTTGTAGATCCACCAGAAGCAGCGACAACTACTGCTGCATTTTCTAAAGATTTACGAGTAACTATATCTCTTGGTCTAATTTTTTTTTCAATTAAATTCATTACAGCTTCACCACTTAAAACAGAATACTTATCTCTCTCTTCATAAACTGCAGGTGTGCCTGCTGATCCAGGTAAAGCTAATCCTAAAGCTTCAGAAACACACGCCATAGTATTAGCAGTAAATTGACCTCCACAAGAACCTCCAGATGGACATGCTAAAGTTTCTAGTTCATATAAATCTTTTTCACTCATAGCACCTGTCGAATGTTTTCCTATACCTTCAAAAACATCTGCGATTGTTACATCTTTTCCTCTAAAATTTCCTGGCAATATAGAACCACCGTAAATAAAAACAGAAGGTACATTTAATCTAACCATAACCATCATAAGACCTGGCAGTGATTTATCGCATCCAGCTAAACCAACAAGAGCATCATAACAATGACCACGCATTGTTAACTCAACTGAATCCGCAATTACCTCTCTACTAATTAAAGATGATTTCATACCAGCATGTCCCATTGCAATTCCATCAGTAACCGTAATAGTTGTAAATTCTCGAGGAGTTCCTCCAGCAGACTTAACACCCTTTTTAACCGATTGAGCTTGTCTAGAAAGTGTTATATTACAAGGCGCAGCTTCATTCCAAGTAGTAGCAACTCCTATAAAAGGTTTTTCAATATCCTCTTTTTTTAATCCCATTGCATAATACATGGAACGATGACCAGCACTTTTAACACCTACTGATACATGTCTGCTTGGTAATTTAGACTTATTAAATTTCATAATTAATTTTTAATACTATTTATAATACTATTCAACTTTTTAAGCTCAATTTTATAATGTTTTAAGGCTTTGTTTTCCTTTTCTATGATATGTTTTGGTGCATTTTTTAAAAAAGATTTGTTTTTAAGCTTACTATTAATTATACCAACTTTTTTATCTAAATCTTTAATTTTATTTGATATTTTTTGCTTTTGCTCATTTAAATCTAAATTTTGATCAAAATAAAGAGTTACTGTTTCACCACCCGCAATAATCTTAACTCCATTTTTATCAATATCACTCTCAGTAATCTTGGTAATTCTACCTAACCTTTTAAATAAATTAAGATTATCCTTAATAATTCTTTTTTTTTCAAAAGTTAATTCATTTATAGAAATATCTATAAATGAGCCTGGAGAAATATTTAAATCAACTTTCGTAGACCTTATATTTGATACAAGATTTATTAACCAGTCAATTTTAGTATAACTTGTATTAAAACTAGATTGTTTTAGCATGTCCCAACTCTTAAATATCAGTGGCGTTTTAAAATAAGCATTAAATTTGAAATCCTGCCAAACTTTTTCAGTAAAAAATGGGATAAATGGGTGTAAAAGTATTAATATATTTGCCTGAATGAAAGCTGATACACTACGAGATTCTTCAATATCCTTTTTTCTATCTGATTCAAAAATTGGTTTTAAAAACTCGATATACCAATCGCAATATGAATGCCAAACAAATTGATAAATTACTTTTGCGGCTTCATCAAATCTAAAGTTTGATATATGTTTCTTTGCATCTTCACTAGTTTTTATTAATTCTAAATATATCCATTTATTAATATCAAGATTTATTTTCCTAATTTCAATTTTCTTTGTAAGTTTGCAATTATTTATTTTGGAAAATTTATTTGCATTCCATATTTTATTTAAAAAATTTCTATAACCTTTAACTCTATCTTCTGAAAGTTTTACATCTCTTCCAGGGGCAGCCATTGAAATTAATGTAAATCTTAAAGAGTCTGCTCCATACTTAGTAATTATATCCAGAGGATCGATTACATTACCTTTCGACTTAGACATCTTTTGTCCTTTTTCATCTCTAACTAATGCATGAACATAAATTTTAGAAAAAGGTTCTTTTTTAATTAAATGTTTTCCCATCATCATCATTCTGGCTACCCAAAAGAAAATGATATCAAATCCCGTAACGAGGACTGAAGTAGGATAAAATCTTTTTAATTCATAAGTTTTTTTTGGCCATCCTAATGTTGCAAAAGGCCAAAGAGCCGACGAAAACCAAGTATCAAGAACGTCTTCATCCCTATGCAATTCTACTTCCTTCTTAAAATATTTTTTAGCAATTTTTTTTGCTTCTTTTTCATTTTCAGCAACAAAGATTTTTTTATCTTTCGAATACCAGGCTGGTATTCTATGGCCCCACCAAAGTTGTCTTGATATACACCAAGGTTGAATATTATTCATCCATTGGAAATAAGTCCTTGTCCAATTTGCAGGAAAAAAAATTGTTTTACTTCTTTTTACAGCTTCTATAGCTTGCTTTGATAAAAATTTTGCATCAGCAAACCATTGTTCTGTAAGTAAAGGTTCTATAATTGAATTTGAACGATCTCCATAAGGTACAGCATTTTTTATATTTTCAATTTTTTCCAATAAATTTAATTCTTTAAGTTTTATTGTAATAATTTTCCTCGCGTCAAAGCGATCTAAACCTATTAAATCCTTTGGTACTGAATTATTTAATTTACCATTTTTTTCAAAAATATTTATAAATTCCAATTTATGTCTTTTGCCAATATCGAAATCATTAAAATCATGTGCAGGGGTAACTTTTAATGCTCCTGAACCTTGATCAATTGAAACATATTTATCTGCAATGATTTTTACTTTTCTTTCAACAATTGGTACTATTGCTTTTTTTCCAATGTATTGTTTGTATCTTTTATCTTTTGGATTAACAGCTATAGCTGTATCACCAAGCATTGTCTCAGGTCTTGTGGTAGCTATGGTTAGATAACTATTTTCTCCTTCTATTTTGTATTTTATGTAATATAAATTTGATTGAACTTCTCTCTGTTCTACTTCTAAATCTGATATTGCAGTTTCTAATTTTGTATCCCAATTAACTAATTTTGTATCTTTATAAATTATTTTTTCATTATAAAGTTCTACAAAAGTTTTAATGACTGCCTCGGACAAATCTTTATCCATTGTGAATCTATTTCTTGACCAATCACATGAACAGCCTAATTTTTTAAGTTGATTAAGAATTTGATCTCCAGATTCTTTTTTCCACTTCCAAACTTCATCAATGAATTTATTTCTACCTAATTCACTTTTTTTAATACCTTTTTCTATCAATTTTTTTTCTACTACGGCTTGGGTAGCTATACCAGCATGATCTGTTCCAGGTTGCCATAAAGTTTCATAACCATTCATTCTATAGAATCGAATTAGTAAATCTTGTAGTGAATTATTTAATGCATGTCCCATATGCAAATTCCCAGTAACGTTTGGTGGGGGTATAACTATTGAAAAATGTTTTTTTTTGTTCTTTTTTGGTTTAAAAAAATTATTTTTTTCCCAATAATTGTATATTTCGTTTTCTATGGTAGTGTGGTTATAATTTGAATTTTCCATCTTACTTAAACATATAATAATTTGGTATAATACAAAGAATTGATTGAATCAATTTTATTACAAAGAAGGCCACGTGGCGGAATGGTTACGCAGAGGATTGCAAATCCTTGTATCCCAGTTCGATTCTGGGCGTGGCCTCCACAATAATTCTAATAAATTTACAAAAAATAGGATATTCTCGTTTTTTAATGATTTTATATAATAAAGTCTTTATATGTAAATATTTAGCATGATTAAAAAACTTTTAGAAAACCTTATAAAATTATTTAAATTTAATTTCAAAAAAGACAAAAACATGGATGATTCCAATAAAAAACCTGATAAGAAAGAAAATAAAAATAATACACCGGATGATATTTATCCACTTTGGTAAATTGTCTTAATTTATCTAATGAGTTTTTTTTAAGAAATATTTATATAAACCAGCTTTCGGATTAAGCTTTTTATTAATTAGTAGCATAATTTTTTCTGCTTTATTTGCCAAAATAATAGTTGTCTTATTTTTTTTAATAAGTATGTTGTAGAAATTCCTCGGTAGCTCAGTTGGTAGAGCAGTTGACTGTTAATCAATTGGTCGCAGGTTCGAGTCCTGCCCGAGGAGCCAACTACTATCCTGTCTTCTTTTCCAAAATCCTAGTGTTTCTTAAAACTTGAAATATTTTTTCCTTTTGTTCTTCAGAAAGTTTTGAAAATAATTTTGCTAAAAAAGAATAATTAAGATCTTCAGTTTTCTCATTATCTGATGATCCCGATGTCCCTTGATATAACGGAAAATCTTCGAAGAAAAATACTACTGGAACTTTTAAAAAATTTGCTAACTGCATTATTCTCAATGAGCTAATTCCATTCGTTCCTTTTTCGTATTTTTGTATTTGTTGAAATGTAACATTAATTGCTTGAGCTACTTTAGTTTGTGTTAAACCTAATGAAAGTCTTCTCATTCTTAGTTTTGAACCTAGATGACGATTAAAATTCGACTCCATATGTTCCCCCCTCTAGTGAACTTGGATTTAAATTACGGTTAAATTGAACCTTAAATTAAGATTTAATGCAAGGAGAAAAACGTTTTTTTTTTAATAAAATTTAAGCAATTTTGGGATTGTTAGACCCAAATTAATCCATCTTTTTTTAATAATAATCATGGCAAGTATTGACTAATCAATTTTTTTTTTGTCAAAAAATAGGATTGTAAGAAAATTATTCAAGTGTCACAAGTTTATAAACCCAGTTTCCTTTTTTTTTAAATGAAGCTTTAACCCAGTTTAATGATTTTTCATCATACCAAACATCAGTATTTAATTTTTTATCTTTAGAAAGCTTCTCATCAGTAGATGAAAAGTTAAAATGTAATGTATTGTAAGTTTTATCTTGAAAAGTTATAACTTCTTTTCCTATAAAAGTTACTTTCTGTTGTATAATTCTTCCTGAAACAGCACTTATTTGTGCAGGGGCTTTAACAATACTATGATTCCACCATGTTCCCAGTAGATAATCGGTTGGGGCATTTCCTTTATAAGAAGAGCCGTCAATAATATATTCATTATTTTTTAATTTCATATTTACATATTTTTCTTTTCCGTTTTGATTTGTTTTTGAATTAAATTTTATTAGTTCCCCATCTTTATAAAATTCTGTACCCTTGACGTGATACTTGTACAACACAACACCTAATTTTTTAATTTTAAAATTAATTTCACTTTTTACAGCTAATTCACCATTTGACCTATTAAATGAAAAAATATGTTTGCCTATATGTTTATTATTTCTATAAATATCGAATTCAATTCTATTTAATTTGTCGTAATGTAGCACGTGTGCATTAGCTGTGATTGGAAGGATTAAAAGTAATAAAAATATTATATTTTTATAAATTCTGGACATTAAAAAATGAACTTATAAAATTTGACTTAAAAATAATTTAGTTCTATCGTTTTTTGGATTAGCAAAGAATTGTTTTGTTGGTTGTTTTTCAACAATCATTCCTTCATCCATAAAGATGACCTCATCCGCGACTTCTTTTGCAAATCCCATTTCATGAGTAACTACTATCATAGTCATTCCACCTTTGGCTAAACTAACCATAGCATCTAAAACTTCTTTTATCATTTCTGGATCTAGAGCTGAAGTAGGTTCATCAAAAAGCATAATCTTAGGTTCCATACACAATGCCCTTGCTATAGCAGATCTTTGCTGCTGACCTCCTGATAGTTGTCCTGGAAATTTTTTAGCTTGATCAACAATTTGTACTTTTTTAAGTTCGTTCATTGCCAATTCTTCTGCTTGTTTTTTTGGCATTTTTTTTACCCATATAGGTGCTAATGTACAATTATCTAAAATTGATAAATGCGGAAATAAATTAAATTGTTGAAAAACCATTCCAACTTCTGCTCTAATTTTTTCTATATTTTTGGTATCTTCGGTAAGTTCATTTCCGTCAACAATAATTGATCCTTTTTGATGTTCTTCTAATCTATTAATGCATCTTATTAAAGTTGATTTTCCAGAGCCTGAAGGTCCACAAACAACAATTTTTTGCTTTTGATTTACATCTAAATTTACATCTTTTAAAACTTGAAAATCTCCAAACCATTTGTTCACATTTTTCATCTCAATAATTTTATCTGACATAAATTTTATCTCTCTGTTTTGTATTTTATTTCCAAATTGTAACTATATCTACTCATAGCATAACAAATAATCCAGAAAATTATAGCAGCAAAAACATAACCTTCCATTGCGAAACCTAACCATTTTGGATTTGTTTTCGCCAAATTTAACATACCAACTATTTCTAGAAGTCCCACAACAAAAATTAATGGTGTATCCTTAACTAGTGCCAAAAATGTATTTGCTATTCCTGGAATAACTAATTTTAATGCTTGAGGAAGAATAACAAATATATGCATTTTCCAATATCCCATACCAAGTGATTTTGCTGCATCATATTGACCTCTTGGTAATGCTTGTAGTCCTCCCCTAATTACTTCTGCAACATAAGCTGCTTCAAATAATGATATTGCTATAATTACTCTTACAAGTTTATCCATAAAAAAGTCTTCTGGTAAAAACATAGGGAACATTACAGATGACATAAATAATACAGTTATTAATGGTACTCCTCTCCAGAACTCTATAAAACCAACAGAAATATATCTTAGCGTAGGTAGTTCTGATCTTCTTCCTAATGCTAAAAACATTCCTACCGGGAAACAGAAAATTAAACAAAAGAAGGAAACAATAAAAGTCAAAGATAAGCCTCCCCATGCACCTGTTTCAACCCATTCGAGACCAAATGCTCCTCCAGAAATTAAATAATAAATTAATACAAAGGCTATAATTGGGTAAATAACTACATAATATAATGTTAAAAATTTTCTTAATTTTTCTGAAGGAAAATAACCCACAAAAGCTAAAGCTATTAGTAAAATGAAAGATATATTTATTCTCCACTGAAGATCATTTGGATACATCCCATATACAAATCTTCTTAACCAGATTTTGATATAAGTCCAGCAAGCACCACTACCTGTGCAAGCCTCTTTTGTATCTCCTGCAATATTAGCATCTAAAATGAACCAACTCATAATTGGTGGAATTGATTTTATTATAATAAAAATAATTAATAGAGTTAAAACTGCATTAAAAGTACTAGTATTAATATTTTTATTTAATAAATCTAAATTTTTTATTCCTGAAAATTCTATTCTAACAAGGTGTAATCCTATTATTCCTAAAATTAAAGGAAGTAAAAAACTAACAAAATTTGGTAAAAATGACGTAATGTTTATTTTGAAAAAAGAACTCAAAAAAACATCAAAAACAGCAATAAAAAACAAAAAAGAACCAGTGTACAAATATGTACTTAGGTTTTGTTTATCAGGTTTTAAAAAGTTGATTTTACTCATTATTTTTCCTTAATTGCTATACTTTTGTTATACCAATTCATTAATGCTGAAATAGCTAAGCTAATTGATAAGTATGTAAACATAGTAATAGATACGATTTCTATTGCTCTACCTGTCTGCATTAAAGCTGTTCCTGCAAATACTAAAACTAAATCTGGATAAGCTATCGCAGCTGCTAATGATGAATTTTTTGTTAAATTTAGATATTGATTTGTCGTAGGTGGAATTATTATCCTTAATGCTTGAGGCATTATTACTAATTTTAAAATCTGATTTGGTGTTAAACCTATTGATGCAGCCGCTTCTTTTTGACCTTTACTAATTCCTTGAATTCCTGCCCTTACACATTCTGCTATAAAAGTGGCAGTATATAGGGCTAAAGCAAGCGTTAAAGCTATAAGTTCAGGTGGTATTCCTAATCCACCGTTGTATTTAAATGATGTTGTCGACATTTGCTCAAGAACAGGTATTTCAAAATTTAAAGAAACTCCCCCAATTAGAAAAGCTAACAATGGTAAAATTATTAATAATCCTGCAGAAATAGAAAAAACTGGTAATTGTTTTCCTTCATTTTGTTGTAATCTTTTAGCGTAATTTCTTATTACTGTAATAGAAACTGTTGCTGCTATTATTGAATAGAAAAATATATCCAAGTTTTCCCATATAAAACGAGGTACAAATAAACCTTTAATTGTTAAGAAAAAAACTCCAAATATTGGATCAGCATCCTGAGGTAAAGGAAGTGCTCTAAGTGCAGCAAAATACCAAAAGAATATTTGTAACAATAAAGGTATGTTTCTAAAAAATTCTACATAAAAAGCTGCTGACCTTTCAATTAAATAATTTGGAGATAAGCGCGCTATTCCTACTATTATTCCAATAATTGTTGATATTATAATTCCTATAAAAGCAACTAAAAGTGTATTTAGTAGACCTACAAGATATGCTCTAGCGTATGAATGAGATCCATCATATTCAATTAAAGAAAATTGTACATCAAATGACGACTCTTGAGATAAAAAACCATAACCAAATTCAATGCCTCTATTATCCATATTAATTTGTGCATTAAATGTAAAAAAACCAAAAATTAACACTACAGCTAGTAGAGTTATTATTTGAGGTAGAATTTTCCTAATCTTGCTGTTCATAAATGGACAATAGCAATATTAAAAAAAAAGGGCTAGATAAATCTAGCCCTTTTTAATCTTTATTTTTTATAAATTATCTTGCAGGTGGTACGTAAAGTATTCCGCCTTTAGTCCATAATTGATTTGGACCTCTGTCAGGCAAGATACCTGGATCTGCTATATTTCTTTTATAGCTTTCACCGTAGTTACCAACTTGCTTTATAATTCTTAAGCTCCACTCATTATCTAAACCAAATGCAGCTCCTAATTCTCCTTCTGCACCAACAAGTCTCTTAATAGCTGGATTTTCAGAAGTTTTCATAGAATCAGCGTTTGCAGAAGTAATTCCATATTCTTCAGCTTCGATCATTACGTTTAATGACCAACGAACTATATCTTCCCATACTGAGTCACCTTGACGAACAACAGGACCTAATGGTTCTTTTGAAATCGTCTCTGGTAATACTATGTGAGCGTCTGGATCTTTCATTTTAGTTCTTTGAGCAGCTAAACCTGATTTATCTGTTGTATACGTATCGCATCTTCCTGCGTCATAAGCAGCAACAACTTCATCAGCTTTTTCGAAAGCTACTGGCTCATAAGAAATTCCTTTAGAAGTAAAGAAGTCTCTCATGTTTAACTCAGTTGTTGTACCAATGTTAGTACAAGCTGAGATACCACTTTTGAATTGGCTAGTAGATGTAATACCTGAATCTTTTCTAACCATGAAACCTTGGCCATCGTAGAAGTTAACTCCAACGAAAGTTAGACCAATGTCTGCATCTCTTGAAAGTGTCCAAGTTGTATTTCTTGATAGGATATCAATTTCACCTGATGTTAAAGCTGTAAATCTTTCTTTAGCACTTAATGGAGTAAATTTTACTTTACCCGCATCACCTAGTACTGCAGCAGCAACAGCTCTACATACATCGACATCGACACCCGTCCAGTTTCCTGATGCATCAGCATTAGAAAATCCTGGTAAACCTTGAGAAACACCACATCTTACGAAACCTTTTTTCTGAGTGTTTTTCAGAGTTTTAGATTTCTTTGCAGCCATTACTTCTGTTCCGATCGCAAATACAAAAGCAAATACAGCTAAAAAAGAAACCAATTTTTTTAGTGTTTGATTCATTGTTTGTCCTCTTTTTATTGTTAACAATATTAAGCAAAAAAGTTTTTAAACTTCTTAGCTTAAAGTATGAAGTAATATGATTTATTAAATCAGTTTGATCAAACTTTTCTTGGATGTTTTCTTTCTATATATAGTGAATAAAATAAAATACTAACAAAATAACGATTATTACAACTTATATAAGTCTTATTCTGGCGCGCCCTGGAGGATTCGAACCTCCGACCCTCGGTTTAGAAAACCGATGCTCTATCCAGCTGAGCTAAGGGCGCCCCATACTTATTTAAACCCGTTGTGGTAAATACTCAACTATAAAATATTTAGGTTATTTGTGTTTTTTCTTTAAATCCTTTTTTAGGTCTTCGTGATCCCCTACTACTGTATGATATCTACTTTTAGTAACATATTTTTCTAAAAACGGTACAGCTAATAAAGGTACTAACCCACCAAGAACGATTCCATAAGCTGCACTTTTTAAATCAGGATCTGCTAAAGCTGCTATAAAATCTGCAATGACATGAGCTATAACAATTCCGATTATTCCGGCAATTGCGCCATTAGATATTATTTTTAATAAACGGTTTATGCTCCAACCTGTATAAAAACCGACTAATGGTATTGTTGTATGTATGACACCAAAAACAAAACCTCTTAATATGCTATGTTCTTCTATTAATTCTTCCATAAAATGAAGAAATTCTGGTAATTCGTGTGAGTGTCCTTCTGCAGCGTAAACATAAGTGACTCCAAAAATAGACATAATCACAGTTAAAAAACTTATTTTTTTCATTAGTTACATCTCCTACATAAAGTTGATATTTCAAGTTCAAAATTTGAAAAGTCATATTTTTCTTTAGTCTTTAAATTGCTAAATATTTTAGAAAAAATACTTGGATTAATTTCCTCAGTTTTTTCACATTTTTTGCAAATAGCTAATGCCGGATTATGTTTTTCTTTTGCATCACTATGACAAAGAAAATAACTTTTGCTTTGATTAGACTTATGTACAACCCCAAGTTTTTGTAAATTCTTTAATGAACGGTAAATTGTCATTGGTTTAATGTTTTTGTATTTTTGCAATTCCTTTAAAACATCATATGCTGACATACCCTTAGAACTTTTCTTTAATACACCTAAAACTTGTTGATCGTTCTTAAGCTTACATTTGAACATTTTCATGTGTTATGTTATAACATCACAGATTTAAATGTCAAATAATTTAAATACAACTTGACTTGCTCATAAATAAAAATAAGTTGGTCCCTACGACCTAAAAATTCTCAAAATAACTTTATATATATCTAGACTAACCTTATAAAAAGTTTACAAAGAACTTGTATTCAAAATATGGAACTTACCTTATTATACACAATTATTGGCTTCGGCTTAGCGGGATGGTCGGTAATTGCTAACGACTCAATTCAAACACTAGGTACTTTTATTGCTTCAAAAAAGAAGTGGTTTAAATGGTATACGTTGGCCGCCTCTGCATCTTTTATGATGGCTGTTGTATTGATTTATGGCTGGTGGGCTTATGATGGAGATATCTCGTTTGGAAGATTAACAAGAATTCCTTACCAAGAAATTCAATGGTATCACGCCGTAGCACCTGGAATATTATTATTGCTTACAAGAATTGGAATACCAGTATCAACTACTTTCTTAGTTCTTTCAGCGTTTGCTTCAACGGTTGTTTTAGAAAAAATGCTTTTAAAGAGTGTTGTAGGTTATGGTCTTGCTGCAGTTGCTGCTTATGTTTGCTGGATTGTTATTTCTAAATTTATTAATGAAAAATTTGATGAAATTACCACTGGCTGGAAAATTTCTTTTTGGCGAAATGCGGTTTGGGTAAGTTCAGCCTATTTATGGGCAGCTTGGCTTTCTCATGATGTTGCAAATATTGCAGTATATCTTCCAAGACAACTTGATCTTACCTTATTATTAGTTGTTGTAACTTATTTTACAATTCTTCTTTTTTATATTTTCTACATACAGGGTGGACGGATCCAAACAGTAGTTTTGGAGAAAACTGGAACTAGATATGCACGATCAGCAACTATTATTAATACCATTTATGCAGCGGTTCTTTATTACTTTAAAGAACTAAACGATCTGCCAATGTCAACAACATGGGTTTTTGTAGGATTGTTATGCGGAAGAGAGCTTGCAATTTCTACGATGAATAAGGAATATAAATTCAAATACGTGTTTCCATTAATTGGTAAAGACTTTGTTAAAATGGTTTTTGGATTAAGTATTTCGGTTGGAATTGTATTAGCTATTCACTATATAATTATACCTACCGGCTTTGGTTTACAATAAATCGTTATTGGACTAAGGTTCTTCTCATAGCTTGAGACCATCCTTTAAGTATATTTAATCTTTCAGAATTTTTTATTTTTGGAATAAACTTTCTGTTCAATTTCCACAATTTTGTAATATCACTCAATGATTTAAAAACACCTATTTGTAAACCTGCCATAAAAGCTGCTCCCAATGCTGTAGTTTCATCAACTTGAGATCGATAAACTTTTATATCTAATACATCTGATAAAAATTGTGAAAACCAATTATTTTTTACCATTCCACCATCTACTTTAATGATTTTTGGTTTTAGACCATCTTTCTTCATGGCATTGAATAGATCATGACTTTGATACGCTGTTGACTCGATAATGGCTCTTATAATTTCCTTAGGTCCTGTATTTCTTGTTAATCCAGATAAAACCCCTCTTGCTTTAGAATCCCAGTGTGGCGCACCTAATCCTACAAAAGCAGGAACCAAATAAACTCCGCTATTACCTTTAAGCGATTTTGTAACTTTTTCAGTTTCGCTTGCATATTTTATTAATTTCATTTTGTCTCTTGCCCATTGAACTCCTGCACCAGCAACAAATATTGAACCTTCTAAAGCATATGTGGATTTGTCTTTTAATCTATAACAAACAGTCGTTAACAACCTATTTTTTGAATATATTTTTTTGTGACCTGT
>CACEPH010000010.1 GCA_902561465.1 uncultured Pelagibacteraceae bacterium | reverse complement strand
TTTAAGTGAAGAAATTGGACTTATAGATAATGATAAGTCCTTTAAATGGATTATTGATCCTATAGACGGAACCGCAAATTTTTTACACGGAATTCCTCATTTTGCAATATCAATAGGCCTAGAACATAATAAAGAAATAATTTGTGGTATTATTTATGATCCAATTAAAGACGAAATGTTCATTGCAGAAAAAGGTAATGGTTCTTATTTAAATAATCAACGAATGAGAGTTTCATCAAGATCGAAATTAAAAGATTGTATGATTTTCACTGGAGGCCCAAAAATTGCATCAGAAGATAGACAGTTATCTTTAAAAGAATATAACAATTTTGCATCTACAGTTCTCGTCCCTATTAGAAAATTAGGAAGTGCTGCCCTAGATATGGCCTATGTTGCTGCCGGAAGATGTGATGGCTTTTGGCAAAGAAATTTAAATTACTGGGATATTGCAGCTGGCATAATTCTTGTTAAGGAATCTGGAGGTTTTGTTACAGATTTTGATGGAGAAAATGATTATGTAGAAAACAAAACTATTTTAGTAACCAATTCTAAAATTAACAAAGAAATGATTGAGGTTTTAAATAAGTAAGTTTAATATTGTCAAAGATTTTGTTTTATTATATTAAATTGTCCCATATGAAAAAAAAAATACATCCAAATTATCATAAAATAAAAGTTGTTATGACTGATGGAAGTGAATTTGAAACAATGTCAACATGGGGTAAAGAAGGAGAAACTTTAAAGCTTGATATTGACTCAAAATCCCACCCTGCTTGGATAGGTGGATCGCAAAAAATATTGGACAAAGGAAGAGTAAGCAAATTCTTTAAAAGATTTAAAAACTTGAGATCAGCGGAAAAAAAATAGATGACGGATAAACCTTTTATGCCAAAAGCAACTGCTGTTTGGCTTGTAGAAAATACTAAGATAAGTTTTAAACAAATAGCTGCTTTCTGTGATCTTCATGAACTTGAAGTTAAAGGAATAGCAGATGGAGATGTCGCTAAAGGAATAAAAGCATACAATCCTATACTAGCTGGACAATTAACTAGAGAAGAAATTGAAGAGTCTTCTAAAGATATAAATAGACCACTAACTTTAAATAAAAAAATTCTAGATATAAAATCTGAAAAAAAGAGTAATAAATATATACCCTTATCAAAAAGACAAGATAGACCAGAAGCAGTATTGTGGTTAACAAAAAATTGCCCCCAACTTTCAGATGGACAAATAGTAAAACTGGTAGGTAGTACAAAAAAAACTGTAGATCTAATTAGAAATAAAAGATACTGGAATTCATCTAACCTCTCGGCTAAGGATCCTGTTGTTTCCAATCTTTGTTCTCAAGCTGATATCAAGCAAGCTATAGAAAAAGCGGAAAGAAAAGCTGTTAGAAAAAAAAAAGAAATTGAAAAACAAAATAAAAAACTAGAACAGAATACTCAATCCTAAACAGTTAATGAAAAAAAAATCTAATAGTCTTGTTGGAATTATTATGGGCAGTAAATCCGATTGGTCAGGGACTATGGAGCATTGCAGTGATACTTTAAAAAAGTTTGGTATAAAACATGATGTAAGAGTAATATCTGCTCATAGAACACCAAAAAGATTACACAAATTTCTTAAAGAGGCTGAGAAAAAAAAAATGGAAGTAATAATAGCGGCCGCTGGAATGTCTGCACACTTAGCTGGGGTAACAGCCTCGTTAACAACAATACCCGTACTAGGAGTTCCAACCGAAAGTAAATTAAAAGGTCTAGATAGTTTGCTTTCTACTGTTCAAATGCCAAGTGGTATTCCTGTAGGAACCTTAGCAATAGGAAAAGCTGGGGCAATAAATGCGGCCTTGCTGTCTATTTCTATTCTATCTACAAGATACAAAAAAATTGAAAATAAACTTAGGCTATATAGAAGAAATTTTGAAAAAAAGGTACCCAAAAAACCATTTTAATCTAGGTGGACAATCTTTTTGTTTAATGTTAATTAGTGCATCTTTAATCAGGAGGTAGTTATTAAAATAGAAGTAAAAGATAATAATGTTGATCAAGCTTTAAGGATTCTTAAAAGAAAACTTCAAAGAGAAGGTTTTTTTAAAATACTGAAGATTAAAAGTAATTATGAAAAACCGTCTGAGAGAAAAAAGAGAGAAAAATCAGAAAACATTAGAAGAGCAAAAAAAATTCAAAGAATGCGAAATAATTTCTAATTTAATTTACTAAAAAAAACAAAAAAAATTATAAAAAAATTTATTTATCGCGGGGTGGAGCAGTCTGGTAGCTCGTCAGGCTCATAACCTGAAGGTCGCTGGTTCAAATCCAGCCCCCGCAACCAAAATTTAACCTTCCACTAATTTTTGACAGACGTACGACGGACGCAGAGTTCTATGGGCGCAATAAAAAGCACCCATAGATATTTTTTATTATTTATTATCCTTTTTTGAAGGAACATACTTAAAGCCTTGCTTGATTAAGAGATTTTTTATGTTCTCTTTAATTTGCTCACGGCTAGTATTTTTATCGATTTTTTCAAAGAAGATAAGTTTCTTTCCTTCTTTTTTCTTTCTTAAGAAAAAATCTTTTATCTTCTCTATTCTTAGCTTAGTCATTTGCCTCCTTTAGCGTTTTGTTTAAAGTCCCAGCAAGTAGAGTTAATTTCTAAATCAGGACTGATTGATTATAACACAATTCTAAAATTTTAGTCTATTTTTTTTTTTTTCTTCTTTTAATCTTCTTTTTTCTTTGAAAGTTAATTTAGGTTTTTTCATTACACTGCTATCTTTAAATGATTTTCCACTATATCTTTTTGACATTAGTTTTTAAGAGCTGGAAATACAGGATTAACTTTCAGAAACAATCTTTGATACTCTTGTTTAATACACTTGTTTGAGAAATAAGCAATATTTTTTGATTCCACAATTTTTTTAGCTTCTTCACTTTGAATACCATACTGCAACCAAAAAACTTTTGCTCCAATTCTTACAGCCTCTTCAGCTATTTTTGGAGCTTCTTTAGCAGGCCGGAATACATCAACTATATCTACCTGTATTTTAATATCATTTAATTTAGCAACTACAGTTTCCCCGTGTATTTTTTCTCCTACAGAAAATGGATTAACTGGTATAACTTTATAACCAAACTCTTGCATATACTTCATTACAATAGTTGAGGGTCTTCTTCTTATATTTGTAGATACTTCTTTTTTAATTGAACTTACTCCAACCATAGCAATCGTTTTGGATTCTTCGAGAGTTTTTTTTATTAATCCATCTTCAGCCATTTATTTATTTTTCCAATTTGGTTTTCTTTTTTCTAAAAAAGCGGAAATGCCTTCTTCCGCATCAAGCTCCATGGCATTTTTAGTCATGATTTCACTCGTATACTTGTAAGCTTTGCTTATTGGCATTTCTAACTGTTTATAAAAAGCTTTTTTACCTATTTTAATTGTAAGATTTGATTTTGATGCAATTTTTCTTGCTAGCTTTAAAGCTTCTTCTTCTAATTCTGAAATGGGATAGTAATCATTTATTAATCCAATATCCTTAGCATATTTTGCATTTATAGGATCGCCGGTTAATAACATTTTCATTGTTTTCTTCCTGCTAACTTTTCTACTAACGGCTACCATAGGAGTACTACAAAATAATCCTATATTTACTCCGGGTGTAGCAAATATTGCATCATTGGAACTAACTGCTAGATCGCAACTTGCTACCAACTGACAGCCAGCGGCAAAAGCTGCGCCATGAACTTTAGCTATAACTGGTTTTCTACCTTCAATGATTTCCATCATTAATTTTGAACATGAATTAAATAATTTTTTATACTTAGGTTTATTTTTTAAAGAACGAATTTCTTTTAAATCATGCCCCGCGCTAAATCCTTTTCCTCCTCCTTCTATAATTATCACTTTAGTTTTATTATCATTGTTTAAACTTTTAAAAATATCTATTAAAGAACTGATATTCTTTGAAGATAATGCATTGTAATTAGTTGTATCATTTATTTTGATTCGAGATATTCCTTCGTCTTGAAATGATAAAATAATATTTGAATTTTCTTTCATAAGTTAGACTTTCTCATTTTTTTATAAATAAGTCATCTATTTGATTATAGATAAACTAACAGTAAAAACGTATAAGTAATTATACTAATGTTTGAAAAATTTGAAATTCTAATCATCATAATCATTATTCTTCTTGCGTTTTACTTTGTAATTACTTTGGGAGCTGGAAAAGGCAAAGATCCTAGTTCTGCGACAAAAATAGCTAGATATTTATTTGGAGTTCGTATTCTGATCGCGATTATTGCCATAGTTTCGCTAATTTTATGGCTATTCTTATAAATATGAAGTTTAGAACGGAAATTGATTCGTTAGGAAAAGTTAAGGTACCAGCTGACAAATACTGGGGAGCCTCAACTGAAAGATCTAATAAATATTTTGATATAGGAGATTTTTTAGTTAGGCCTATAGTAATTAAATCGATTGCCATGATTAAAAAAGCTGCTGCAATAGTAAACGAAAAAAATGGTGATATTGATAAAAAGGTAAGTAAGGCAATTATTAAAGCAGCCAATGAAGTTATTTTGGGTAAACATATGGATCATTTTCCCCTAAAAGTTTGGCAAACCGGTTCTGGAACTCAAACTAACATGAATGTCAATGAGGTAATATCAAATAGAGCCATTGAGCTCCTTGGTGGTAAAATGGGAAGTAAAAAACCGGTCCACCCTAATGATCATGTTAACAAATCTCAATCGACAAATGACGTATTTCCAACAGCAATGCACATGGCTGTTGCTATAAGAGCTAACGGTAAATTGTTACCGTCCTTAAAATTACTTAATAACGAACTCAAGAAAAAATCTAAACAATTTAATAAAATTGTAAAAGTTGGAAGAACACATCTTCAAGATGCTACTCCAATAACTCTGGGTCAAGAATTTTCAGGATATTATTCACAATTAAGTAAATGTATAAAAAGAATAGAACACGCTCTTCAAGAAATATATTTCCTTGCGCAAGGTGGCACTGCTGTTGGCACAGGATTAAATACTAAAAAAGGTTTTGATAAAAAAATAGTTTTTGAATTAAAGAAAATGACAAAATTGCCCTTCAAACCATCAGAAAATAAATTTGCATCTTTAGCAGCTCATGATGCAATCGTTAATTTTTCAGGCACAATGAACACAGCTGCCGTATGTTTAATGAAAATTGCTAATGATATTAGATTTTTAGGATCCGGTCCTAGAGCCGGATATGGAGAGCTCATTTTGCCAGAAAACGAACCCGGTTCATCAATAATGCCAGGCAAAGTAAATCCCACTCAATGTGAAGCTGTTACAATGGTGTGTGTAAAAGTTATAGGTAATCATAATGGAATAACAATGGCTGGTTCACATGGACATTTTGAATTAAACGTATTTAAACCATTAATCATTCACAACATATTACAGTCAATTCATATTATGGCAGATTCTACAAAAAGTTTTGCAAATTATTGTGTAAAAGGTTTAAAAGCAGACAAGCAAAAAATTAAAAAATTATTAGATAATTCTTTAATGTTGGTAACCGCCCTATCTCCAAAAGTAGGCTATGACAATGCAGCAAAAATAGCAAAAAAAGCGCACAAGAATGGAACCACTTTAAGAGAGGAAGCTATAAAATCTGGATTAATAAATGAAAAAGAATACGATAATATTGTTGATCCAAAAAAAATGATCAAACCTTATTAAATTAATTTTTATCTTCGGTTATAGATTTTAAGAAAACTTTGAATTTTGAAAAATCAAACAAATTTTTATAACCTTCTTCTAGAATAAAGTCGTTAAATTCAGATTCTATATAATTAATATCTTCATTATTTAATTTCTCATTAACCGATATCTCATAAAAGCTCATCCTAATATTTTCTAAATCTAAATTTCCAGAGGTAAATAAATTTGAAAATGCATTTTGCTTATTATAAATACCAAGTTTACTTAAAAATTTTTTTTCATTATCAACAAAAACGTTACTTTCAAATTTAAAACTTGTAAATTTTTTATCGTTATTAATACTGCCTATTATATCTGCCGCTCCCAATTTGCCTAGATTAATTAAAAATTGTTCTATTTTGACATTTCCATTATAAAATTTTAATCGTGATTCGAATGAATTAACTAGGTTATGTTTTGAATATACTTTGTCTGCGGAAAAATTTAATTTACCATTAATTTTATCATTAATTTTAAATAAGTTTTTTTGTTTTTTTTCATCTAAGGCTAAAAAATAATTGAATAATCTTGTAAAATTTATGCTATTTAAATTCAAATCTAAATTAAAATTAAAGTATGGTAAAAGAATAATTTTGCCTTCTAGCTTGCCATCTATAAAGGTATTTCTTAAATTTGATTTATTAACTGTAAGTTCATTATTTTTATAATTAAAAATTCCTGTAATTTTATTTTTACCTTTTTTTATTAAAAAATTTCCATTGTTAATTTTATTATCTTTTGAGGAATTTGAAAAATTAATTTTTGAAAGAAAATTTGCATTTGACATTTTTAATATTAGATCTGTAGATGATAAATTATCAACATTTTTAGTATTTAAATTGATATAAATACTGTCATTTAAAAATTTACCTTTTAATTCTGCTGTTGTGGAGTCTTCTTGAAAAAATGTTTTTATATTTGCGTTAGTTATTGAGGCTACATAATTATTATCTTCATAAAATAAGATCTGACCATTGTAAAAAGCTATAGGAATAAATTTATTGTTTTTATAAAAAATATTTTTATATTTTTTAAAATTTTTTACATCAATATGAGTTTCAAAATTATTTAATTCTATTTTTTTAAATCTATGTTTGTCTTTGGCTAGCAGATTTTTAAAAGAAAGTTTGATTGAAGCTTCATCAATGGTTATCAAAGTATGTTTTTTTTTAACTAATCCATTTATTAATATATTTTTAATTTTTAATCTTGGTGTCGGATAAAATCTATAATTTATTTTACCCTTTATTATGCATTCTATATTAACGTTTTTGCAAATTATTTTTTCAATATTAGATTTATCATAACTATAAAATGTGGGAATAAATAAATACAAGAATGTAAAAAATATGATCGAAGCTGGAAGATGTAAAAGTATAAATTTTGAGCTTATAAAATTAATTTTTTTAAAACTACTAAGTTTAATAGTTCTAAAGTCAAAATATTTTTTAATTTTTATAAAGTTGATCTTTTTAACATTTATGTACTTATAAAATTTTTTAAAATCATATCTTTTAAGAGATAAAAATTCAAAAATTGTTAAAACATTATCTCTTAATCTATCTAAGATTTTTGAGACTGTGGAAAACTTATACCTTTTAAAATTGAAGTATTTCATTTATTTTAATTCAATTTGCTAAAATATAAATTTAATGGAAATTATCAAACAAAATTATTTAAATAGGCTAAACAGTAATCAAAAAGAAGCAATAATAAATCCTGATGGACCCTGTTTAATTGTCGCTGGAGCTGGCTCTGGAAAAACAAAAGTTTTAACCACAAGAGTGGTGCATATTATTAAAGAAAAAAAAGCTTGGCCTAACCAAATTCTCTGCGTGACATTTACTAACAAGGCAGCTAGAGAAATGCAAAATAGAATTGCAAATTTCTTAAATGAAAAAGTATCTTCTTTACCCTGGCTTGGAACTTTCCACTCTGTAAGTGCTAAAATTTTAAGAAGACACGCCGAGTCGGTTGGATTAAATTCACGTTTTACAATTATTGATCAAGAAGATCAGTTAAGATTAATAAAAAATATATGTAAAGCTGAAAATATAGATGTAAAAAAAATAGCACCACAATTCATTTTATCTTTCATCAACAATTGGAAAAATAAAGGTTTGCTTCCCAAAGACGTAATTATTAAAAAAAAAATACCTTTAGAAAAAGCTATATTAAATGTTTATAAATTTTATCAAGAAAGACTCAAAATTTTAAATTCCTGCGATTTTGGTGATTTAATTTTACTTTGTGTAAATATGTTTGAAAATAATCCAGATATCCTTGAGCTATATTTGAATAATTTTAAATATATACTTGTTGACGAATATCAGGATTCAAATTTTATTCAAAGTAAGTGGCTTAATTTATTAGCTAAAAAAAGAAACAACATTTGTTGCGTCGGTGACGATGATCAATCAATTTATAGCTGGAGAGGAGCAGAAATAAAAAATTTTTTAGATTTTAGTAAAACATACAAAAATACGAAAATTGTTAAACTTGAACAAAACTATAGGTCTACTCAAAATATACTTAGTGCAGCATCAGGATTAATTGCAAAAAATACCGATAGATTAGGAAAAAAATTATGGACTGAAAGTACAGATGGAGATCTTGTTAATCTATCCTGTTACAAAAATGGAAGAGAGGAAGCTACAGGGATTAGTGATATTATTGAAAAGAAACTTAAAAAAAAATACTCACTTAACAATGTAGCTATTTTGGTAAGAGCAATTTTTCAAACACGTGAATTTGAAGAAAGATTTTTAAAAATAGGAATGGGCTACCGGGTAATCGGAGGTACAAAATTTTATGAAAGAGCTGAAATTAAAGATAGCGTTGCCTTCTTAAGAGTTGTAAATCAAAAAAATGATGATTTAGCTTTTGAAAGAATTATCAATGTGCCTAAGCGCTCAATAGGGGATAGTACATTAAAACAACTTCATGATTGGGGTAGAAAAAATAAAAAAACACTAGAAGATTCTGCAATTGAATTAATACAGTTAAATAAGATTAAGCCAAAAACAAAATTAGGATTGGTAAAAATTTTAGGCATGTTTAATAAATGGAGATCTGAATTAAATAAAAAAAAACATTATGAGTTAATGGAAATTATTTTAGATGAATCTGGATATTCTAAAATGTTAAAAGATAAAAAAGATTTAGAAAGTGAAGGAAGGTTAGAAAATCTTAAAGAATTAGTTAGAGGTATGCATGACTTCGACAATTTGGAAGGTTTTTTAGAACATGTTTCTTTGGCAACATCAATAGATCAAGATTGGGATGGTCAAAAAGTTAATTTGATGACCATGCATGCTGCAAAAGGATTGGAGTTTGATGCAGTTTTTTTACCTGGATGGGAAGAAGGTTTATTTCCACACCAAAAATCATTAGAGGAAAAAGGAGATTTGGCATTGGAGGAAGAAAGACGCCTTGCGTACGTAGGGTTGACTAGAGCAAAAAAAGAATCATTTATATCTTTCGTTATGTCAAGAATGTATAGGGGAGACTGGGTAGATTCCCTAGCCTCAAGATTTATTGAAGAATTGCCAGAAGAGAACATTAAAAAAGAAGAAATAAAAGAAGAAAATAATGAAGATTTTTTTTTCAACCAAGATATAGATTATAATGAAGGTATAAGAAGTCCAGGATGGGCCAGATTACAAAAAAGAAAGTTAAAAAGAATTAAATGAATAAAATTAAAAAAATAAGAAATTTTTTTAGATCATTCATGATCGATGGTTATTTAGTGCCCAAAAATGACGAGTATTTTAATGAATATGTAAGTAAATCAAGAGAACGATTAAAATTCATTTCAAATTTTTCTGGCTCTGCAGGATTTGCGCTAATTTTAAAAAACAAAAATTATTTGTTCGTTGATGGTAGATATACAATACAGGCTGGAATTCAGTCGGGGAAAAAATTCAAAATTATCACTATACCTGAAAAATTTCCTAAAGATGTTTTAAAAAATAAGAAAAAAATTAAAATTGGATTTGATCCAAAATTGCATACTGAAAAGCAATTAAATTTTCTTTTTAATTCTAAGAATATTATTCTTAAACCTGTAAATAGAAATTTAATAGATATGCTTTGGTATAAAAAACCAAAAGATTTAAATAAACCTTTTTTTTCTCTTTCAAAAAAAGATTCTGGACAAAACTCGCAAACAAAAATTATAAAAGTTAAAAATATTCTTTCAAAAAATAAAGTAGAATATTTGTTAGTTACTGCACCAGAAAATGTTGCATGGGTTTTAAATATTAGAGGACATGACTCTGAATTTTCTCCCATACCAAATGCTAGATTGTTAATAAATAGTAAGGGAGATATTCATTTATTTTCACCATTAGAAAAAGTACAAAAAATAAAAAAGAATTTTTTAAATAAAATTCAATTCTATGATGAAAATATATTAGAAAAAAAACTAAGAACTTTGCGAAAAAATAATATTTGGTTAGATAGTTTATCTTGCTCAATTCACTACAAAAATTTACTTAAAAAAAATAATAACGTTGTGGATAAAATAGATCCAATTTATTTCTTTAAATCTATCAAAAATACAACAGAAATAAAAAATATGAAGAAAACTCACTTAATTGATGGTGTTGCTTTGACAAAATTTTTATTCTGGTTAAAGAAAAATTTTAGAAACAAAAAAATAACAGAAATTTCTGCTCAAAAAAAACTGGAAGATTTTAGAAAAATGAATAAAACTTATAAATTTCCAAGCTTTAGTACAATCTCAGGAACGGGACCGAATAGTGCCATAATACATTACAGGGCATCATTAAGATCAAATAGAAATCTTAAAAAAGGTGATATCTATTTAGTTGATTCTGGTGGACAATATTCTTTTGGAACTACTGATGTTACCAGAACTATTTCCCTAGATAATAGCTCTAATTTTATAAAAGAAATTTATACACGTGTTTTAAAAGGTCATATTGCTGTTTCGATTTATAAAGTCAAAAAGAATTCTAAAGGGTCAGATGTTGATCGTAATGCAAGATTTTTTTTGAAAAAAATTAAACTAGACTATCCGCATGGAACAGGCCATGGAGTTGGATATTTTTTAAATGTGCATGAGGGTCCACAATCACTTTCCAAAAATAATAAAGTAAATTTAAAATCTGGAATGATTATTTCTAATGAACCAGGGTATTACGAGGAAGGACATTTTGGTATTAGAATTGAAAATTTAATTTATATTAAAAAAAATAAATTTGAAGAATTAACTATGGCACCAATAGAAAAAGATCTGATAAAGAAAAAAATGCTAAGCAAAAAAGAAATAGACTGGTTAAATAAATACCACTCTAAAGTTAAGAAAAATTTATTTAAATTTATGAATCTTGAAGAAAAAGCTAATTTAATTGAAGCTTGTTCACCTATTTAATAAACCATACCAGCTATTTTCATCTAGAATTTTAATATTCAACTGTTTTGCTTTCTCAACTTTTTTAGTTGTTGGCTTAGAATCTCCAACAACTAAGTAATCCAATTTCTTACTAGCTGTACCTAAAATTTTTCCACCCTCTTTTTCTACAAAAGCCTTTGCCTCTGCTCTACTCATTTTGCTTAAACCTCCAGTAAACATGATTGTTTTTCCATAAAAAATTCCAGATTTACTTGTTTTAAAATCTGTAACATTTAATTTTTTGCTTAGATTAGAAACTGTATTTAAATTATTTGAATTTGAAAAAAATGTCTCTAAAGAATTAACTTGTGTTTCTCCAATGCCATCTAATTCAAGAAGATAATTTAAGATTTTTTTTCTTTTTTCTTTGCTATACAACTCTTCAAACTTTTTTATATTTATAAAATATTTTGCTAGGGTTTTTGCGTTCTCTTGACCAATATGTCTTATTCCTATTGAAAAAATTAATTTATCTAATGATATTTTTTTTGATTTTTTAATGGCTTTTTCTAAGTTAGAGGCAGACAAGCTCCCCCAGCCATCTAGGCTAGAAATTTTATTAAAGTTCAAATTAAATATATCTGCTGGATACTTAATCATATTTAAATCCCAAAAATTCTGAATTATTTTTTTTCCAAAACCATCAATATTTAGTGCATCTTTTGATACAAAATGTTTTAATTTTTCTCGTAAAATTTCTTTACAATTAAATTTTAGATCTGGACATCTGGTAACAGCATCTTTTTTTTTTGTATTATAATTAAATTCTTTTACAGTTTTTGATCCACATGAAGGACATTTGTTGGGAAAATTAAATTTTTTTGCATTTTTATTTCTCTTTTCTTTATCAACATATAACACTTGCGGAATAACATCGCCGGCCCTTTGAATACATACAGTATCGCCTATTCTTATATCTTTTCTGTTTATTTCATCTTCATTGTGTAACGTTGCATTTGAAACAACAACCCCACCAATGTTTACTGGTTCTATCTTTGCAACTGGAGTTAATGCTCCTGTTCTTCCCACCTGAACTTCAATATTTTTAATTATTGAAAACCCTTTTTCTGCTGAAAATTTATGTGCTATTGCCCATCTTGGTGAATTAGAAACAAAACCAAGTCTATTTTGTAATTTTAAATCATCTACTTTGTAAACTAAACCATCTAAATCATAATCAATACTTGATCTTTGTCTTTCGATTTCTATGTGATTTTTTTCAATATCTTCAATTGTGCTTACAAGCTTATTAAGAGGATTTGTGTTAAAGCCCCATTTTTTTAATAATTTTAAATATTCAGATTGCTTATCAAAATTTTTTGGTTCAACAACGCCAAAACCGTATGCAACAAATTTTAAAGGTATTTTTTTTGTTTCGTTGTAATCTTTTTGTCTTAAAGATCCGCCTGCTGCATTTCTAGGATTTGCAAAATTTTTTTTTATCTTTTTAAAATCAGATTTAGATATGTAAACTTCACCTCTAACATCTAAAATTTTTGGAAGATTGGGCATGTTAATTCTTTTTGGAATGTCTTCAATTGTTTTAAGATTATTAGTTATATCTTCCCCAATTTTTCCATCGCCACGTGATAAACCTAATTTAAAAATACCATCAATATATTTTAATGATGCTGAAATACCATCAATTTTTGGTTCTGCTGAAAAAACTATTTTCTCTGAATCGTTTATATTTAAAAAATTTTTAATTTTTTTTAAAAAATCCTCTATATTTTCTTTAGAAAATCCATTTGCAAGAGAGAGCATCGGAGTATCATGTTCAACTTTTTTAAATTTACTTGAAGGTTCATAACCAACTTTTCGGCTAGGAGAATTTTTATTTTTTAAGTAACTATATTTTTTTTCAAGATCTAAAATTTCTTGTTTAATACTATCATAATCTTTATCTGAAATTATTGGAGAATCATGCTCAAAGTATGCTTCATCATGTTTTTTTAGTTCATTAATTTTGTTATTGTAAACCTTTTGAATTTCTTTTCTTTCCATGTTTATTTTATTTAAATAATTCTTTTATTTTTTTTCTTATTAACCCTATTTGTTTATCTTTTTTAAATTTTCTTGCCTTGTATTTTTTATTGAATACTTTGTAGCTTCTTTCATACCATTCGCCAGATTGATAATTATATCCTAATATTGATGCTGCTTGTTTTGCTTCCGATTCTAATCCGAGACGATAGTAAACCTCTACTAATCTATGGAGAGCTTCCTCAACAAATACGGTGGTATCATATTTTTCTACTACTACTTTAAGTCTATTTAGAGCGGGAATCCATTTTTCTGTTTTCATATAAAATCTTGCAACAGACATTTCTTTAGCTGCTAATTGATCTATAATTAAATCTAACTTAAATCTGGCATCTGTGCCGTAGTCTGTATCAGGATAAGTTTGCATTATAAATTCAAATTTTTCTTTTGCTTTTAATAATGGCCCAAGATCTTTTTTTTCATCTAATATCTGTTCATAATAACACATTGCTATTAAATAATGTGCGTAAGGAATATTCTTATCAGCAGGATAATTATTAATATGTCTTTCCAAAGAAAAAATTGCAGTTGAGTATGCACTTCTAGAATAATGCGCGTAACTTTCCATAAGACTTGCCTTGCTTGCCCAAATGTATTGAGTTAATAAACTTTCAGCTTCTTTAAATTTTTTCCCAGCATAAAATGCATTTCCTTCTTTAAGAGCTTGAACTGCTTCATCATAAATTATCTGCCCTTTTTCTTCATCAGTAGGCTCAGTAATAACTTTTTGATTTTTTTGTTTTGAACAAGAAAATAATAAAAAAAGTGAAAATAAAAAAATTAATAAATTTTTAAGCATTTTAGATAAATTTTGATTTTATCAAAATATCCAATTATTACAATTTTTTGCTAGATATTTATCTATGCATTAACAGCAAAAGGTCTTGGGTAAGCGCTGTCTTTTCGATCTTTCTCTTTTTTATCAAAATTTTCAAATTCCCAATTTGATTTATCTGACAAAAACTCTCTTAACAAAGCATTGGTAAGTTGATGTCCGCCTTGTGAAGTTTTGATATGACCGAATATTCTATGACCAGAAAGCATTAGATCGCCCATGCAATCTAGTATTTTGTGATTTACAAATTCGTCTCTGTATCTCAGACCGTCTTCATTTAAAATCTTGTTTTCTTTAACTACAATCGCATTTTCTAATGAACCTCCTTTAGCAAGTCCTTGGCTTTTAATCTGATCTATGTCCTCGTATAAACAAAATGTTTTAGAATTATATATTGAGGTTAAATCTCCATTACTAAATTTAAATTCTTTTCTTCGAGTCCTAATTAAAGGATTTTTATAAACTATTTCAAAGTCGATTATTAAATCTTTAGAAAGAGGTTCGATTGAAATATGTTTAGGTCCATCTTTTATTTCAACTTTTTTAAGAACATTAATATATTTTTTTGGAGAGTTTTGGTCCTCCGTTCCAACGGATCTTATTGCTTCAACAAAATCAAAAGACGAACCGTCCATTATTGGAACTTCCGGTGCATCTATCTCGATCTCAACATTATCAATGCCCTCCCCATAAAAAACTGCCATCAGATGCTCAATTGTTGAAACAGAAATTCCATCAGAATTTTTTATTTTTGTACAAAGAATTGGGGAACTTACATTTTTATAGTTTGCCTCAATTAAATTTTTATCTGAATCAACATCAGTTCTTATAAAAGAAATTCCTGAATTTGCTTTAGCCGGTTTTAAACAAAGATTGACTTGCATACCATTATGCAAACCTACACCTTGTAGATCTATACTTTCCTTGATTGTTTTTTGTGAATTCATCACCTTAAAACAAGGTATACAAAAGCCCAAAAATTCTGGAAAGACAACTTATATTACAAAAAAATACAGCTCTATTTTACCATCGATTACCAAAAATTTTGGCAAAAAAGCTAATTTTTTTAATATTCTTGTCACTAATTTCGGGTATTGCTTCTGTTTCCCATCCATCTTTAATAATTTTTAGAGCTCCTAAAGATGAAACAAAATTTTTTTCTACACTAATATCATTCTTTTCATCGTTTGAATCATCTGCGTTTGTGAAAAATCCAAAAAAATTTGAACAATATTTTTCTAAATTAGATAAAGTTGATTGCTTCCCTGTTAACAAAAGCTTCACTCCAGAGTTTGGATTAAATCCTCCAACTGTTAACTGTTTTTTTAATATTTCAAAAATTTCGTCAAGTCTAGACTTAACTACATTTAAAACTAAATTTTTACTTATTTTTCTAAAGTTTGTTTTAATAAAATAAGAACTTTTTAAATAATTGTTTTCATCAAAAAGATTTGAATTATTTTGGAATGAAAAATCAATACTATTTTTTATTATTTCTGATTCATCTAAATTTAGAGAACAAACTTTAGAAATATCTCTATCAATATATTCAGTTCCAATGGGTAAAGTAATTGAATGAATAAGCGCAAGATTTTTAAACAATCCTAAACTAACTTTTTTAGATTCTAAATCAATTATTGCAGAACCAGACTGTAATTCTTTTTTTTTTAGTAATTGAACTCCTAAAGTAAAAGTTCTTGAAATAAATTTTTCTATTTCAATATCACAATCAATAAATGCTTGATTAATATTTCTTAAATTATTTTTTGGCGCCGTAATAAAAGTCATTTCGTGACTAAGTGAATCTGCAAAAACATCAATTGGCTCCTCAACAAAAATTTTACCGTCAACGATATAATTATGATTAAATATATGAATTATGGATTGATTTTTATCATTAAGGATTAACTGTTTTTTTGCCTCTTTCAATAAAAATTCAATATCATGTCTATGAATCTTTGACCCATCGATTTTTTTATGTTTTGAAAATCTAGTACATAAAAAATCTGGCTGTTCTAAAATAACATTGATTTTTTTAAGTGATATTTTGACCTTTTGCTCAGCAGTACTTATAGATAGTCTGATTGCGTTAGAAGCTTTGGACAAGTTTACAATAACGCCATTATCAATTCCCTCGGAAGGAGTTATAGATGTAGCCAATATTTCTGAATTGTTGTTTTGATCAATTGTAAAAATAAGACATTTTAAATATGAATTGCCTAATTCAATTATTCCTATTGGTTCGTTAGAATCCATTATTCTACTATTATCTTATCAGCTACCCTTAAATCAATAATATTATAATTTTCAAAATCCTTTCGACTTAACAGTTCAACAGATTTTTTTATTATATTTTCAATATCCTCATGAGGAAATTTTATTATTTTATTATCTAATAACTGCAGATCCCATCTGCCTATTTGAAAATAGTAAAAATTTTTTATTTTATTTACTGCAAAATTATTAATTTTTAGCTGGTTTAAAAAATATAAAAAATTATTCTCTGCTCCTTCGCCAAAAACATGTGGCAACTCACTGAAATTCATACCATTTTCATATATTATCAAATTAGAAGAGGTATCTAATAAATATTTATCTTTTTTTTTAAACAAGATTGCCACTGGTTTTGTTTCAAAAATTTTAACTATAATTGTATTTGGGTATTTTTTTTTAACTTCTATTTTTTCTAAAAATTTAACTTGTTTTAATGACTTTTCTAAATTCTTCCTTTTGATTAAAAAAATATTTTTATTATATACATGATTTAATTTTTCTTGGATGTTTTCTTTTTCAATCAATAAATTGTTTTCAATAATAATTTTTTTTATTTGAAAAAATTTATTATCATCTTTAAAAGGGGAAATGAATTTATTGGGATTAAATGTTGATAAAAAAAGAAAAACTATTAATAATAAAATAACTTTATAAAATTTTTTCATCTATTAATGCTGGCGTCTTTAACCATCCAAACAACTAATTTTTCAAACTTTATACCACAATATCTTGCTATTTCTGGTACGAGAGATAGCCTTGTCATGCCTGGTTGAGTGTTGGTTTCCAGCAAATAAAAACTATTTTTAAAAAATCTAAAATCTGATCTCGTAATACCGCGGCAACCTAATACTTTATGAGCTTTTTTTGCTAAACGAAGAACTTCGTTGTATTTTTTTTTTAAAAGTGGAGCCGGCATAATATGTTTTGTTTTAGCGTTTGAAGAATACTTAGCCGTATAATCATAAAATTTTCTTTTAGGAATAAGTTCTATAGCTCCTATAGCCTTATTTCCCATAACTGCTGCTTGAATTTCTCTTCCAGGAATATATTCCTCGACGAGAACTTTATCATATTCTTTTTTTAATTTATTATAATTTTTATAAAACTCGATCTTATTTTTACAAATATAAACTCCTAAACTTGATCCTTCATTTACAGGTTTTATAACTATGGGAAACCTAATTCTTTTATTTTTAATTTTTTTACTTGGATTTTCTTGGTGGTTTTTTTGTAATAAAAAATATTTTGGTACTTTTATCCTATTTTTTTTAAAAATAATTCTAGATAATTCTTTATCCATGGCCAAGCTAGACGCTACGACTCCAGAGTGAGTATATGGAATTCTTGCAAACTCAAGCATACTTTGAACAAAACCATCTTCTCCATATCTTCCATGTAAAGCATTAAGAACAACTTTTGGTTTTATTTTTTTTAATTTATTTATAAAATCTCCCTTTGCATCTATTTCTTTAACTTTATAACCCTTTTTTTTTAGTGCTTTGGAACAGGCTTTGCCTGTCAGGAAACTTATTTCCCTTTCACCGGATAACCCTCCCAATAGAACGACAACTAAATTTTTCATGTTTTTTCTCCAATTATTTGAAGTTCCAATTCTAGATTTATTCCCGTTTTATTAAAAACTTCTTTTTTTACTTGGTGAATTAGATTTTCTAGGTCCGAAGATTTAGCTTTACCATTGTTTACAAAAAAATTGCAATGTTTTTCAGAAATGTGTGCATCTCCAAATTTCATGCCAGCACAACCGGAATCTTTAATAAGTTTCCATGCTTTATTATTTTCTGGGTTTTTAAAAGTGCTACCACAAGTTTTTATTCTTGAAGGTTGATCTTTTTTTTTTCTTTCGATTAAACTGTTCATTTTTTTTTTTATTTTTTCTTTGTTGTTTTTTATTCCTTTAAGTGTGGCGCTTATAAAAATTAAATTATCATCTAAATTACAGCTTCTATAAGAAAAATTTATATCAGATGCATAGATTACTTTAATTCTTCCGTCTAAATCCATCGCTTGAACAGATAACAAAATCTTTGAAATATCTTCACCGTAACAACCTGAATTCATTCGAATTCCACCGCCAATTGTGCCTGGTATACAAGATAGAAATTCAAAACCTGATATTGAATTTTCTAACGCAAAATTTGAGAGGCTCTTATCTAGAGTTGAAGAGCCAACTATTATTGTATTTTTATCGAATAGAGAAATATGTGAAAAAGATTTTTCAAACTTTATAATTATACCATTAAAACCACCATCCCTAATTAAAGTATTAGATCCTGCTCCTAATACTTTAATATTACTAAATCCTTTTATGTTTTTTAAAAAAATAGATAATTCATTTAAATTTTTTGGTTTAAATATAACTCTCGCAGGTCCTCCTAGATTGAACCATGAATACTTTGAAAGATTTTCATCAAATAAAATTTTACCTGAAATTTTACTTCTTATTTCTTTAATTTGTGAGAGTAAATTCATTTAAGTTCACTTGCTATTTCTCTTATCCAATTTGAAATACTTCCGGCTCCCATGCATATGACTATTTCATCTTTTAATAAATTTTTTCTAAAATAATTTTTTAGTTCATTTTGATTCTTAATATTAATAACTTGAATTTTAGATTTTTTTGAAATTAGTTTAGCAAATCTTTTCTGATTAAAATTATATTTTATTTTTTCACCAGCAGAATAAACTGGACAAAGTACAACTGAATCTGCAGATTTAAATGATGATGCAAATTCATTTTTAAGAGCTTTAACTCTTGAATATCGATGAGGTTGAAAAACACTAATTATTTTCCTATCCTTATAAACTTCTCTTGAACTATTTATAACTGCTCTTATTTCGGTTGGATGATGAGCATAATCATCAAAAAATTCTATTTTTCCAAGTGAAAATATTTTTGTAAATCTTCTTTGGATACCTAAAAATTTTTTTAATGCTTTTTTTATTTTATCTAATTTAATTCCAAGATTTAAGGCAATAGCTACCGAAGCGGTTGCGTTGCTAATATTGTGATTGCCCAATAAATTTACCTTTATATTTTTTATTGTATAGGTTTTATCTCCGACAAATTTTATTTTTAAATCAAAAATAGAATAGTTTATATATTTTTTTACATTTATAATTTGATAATTAGATCTTTTGCTAAAACCATAAGTTAAAAAATTTTTCTTTTCACATTTATTAAGTAAAGATTTTAAATTATTATTATCAATGCAAACAATTGATTTGCCAAAAGATGGCGTTTTATCGATAAACTCTTGGAAACTTTTTTTTAATTTTTCAAAGTTTCCATAATAATCTAGGTGTTCTCTATCAACATTAGTTACAATCGAATAAGTAACTGGCAGTTTTAAAAAACTTCCGTCAGATTCGTCTGACTCAATTACTGCCCACTCCCCTTTGCCTAATTGTGCAGTATTTTTAAATGAATTAATTACACCTCCATTGATTACAGTTGGATCCAATCCTGCTTCTAACAAAATATTTGCAACTAAAGATGTGGTTGTAGTTTTTCCGTGTGAGCCCGTTATAACAACATTCTTTTTTAGAGCTACAATATTAGCTAACATTTCACCTCTCTTAAAAACTGGCAATCTTTTATATTTTGCTGCTTTTAATTCTCTATTATTTTTTTTAATTGCTGAAGAAATGACTATCATTGTAGCTCTTTTTAAATTTTTTTTATTGTGTCCAAAATAAACTTTAATTCCTCTTTTTATTAATCTTTCAGTATTTTTATTTTGAGATAAATCGCTTCCCTGAATTATAAAACCCATATTTTTCATAATTTGAGCCAACCCGCTCATCCCTATTCCTCCTATTCCAATAAAATGTATAACCTCATTACTTGCTATATTAATTTTCATTTTTGAATAATCTCCTTAATCTGATTTTCTATATCACTATAAGCATTATTTTGGGTAATTTTTTTCATATTCTCATGCATGATTTTTAATTCATTTTTATTTTTTACTAATTCCATAATTAAGTTAAATAAATTTTCATTATTAAAATTATGTTGCTCAAGTATCCTGCAACAACCTCTATCTTCATAAAATTTTGCGTTTAAATATTGATGGCTATCTATAGAATCGGGCAAAGGAACAGCTATAAATGGTGTAATTGTATGAGCTAATTCAGCCGTGGTGGACGCGCCACATCTGGTTATTGCTAAATCTGAAGATAAAATTAAATTAAGTACATTAGCATCAAATTCAAAAACATAATTTTTGATATTATTTTTTTTATAATAATCTATTATTGTGTCTTTTTGGCTTTGAATACACTGTTGTATAATTTCAATATTATAGCCTTCATTTTTTATCATTTTAATAACTGGAGGAATTATTTTACCAAAAATTTCTGCTCCTTGACTTCCTCCTAAAATAAGCAGAGAAAAATTATCCTTGTCATAATTTTTTTCAATTTTTAAATTATTTAAAATATTTTTATTTAAAATTGGGCCTACTTTATGAATTTTATTTTTATATTTTTCTGGAAAATTTTTATTAATTGCATTGGATAAAAAAATTTTTTTAGCAAATGGTAGTAAAAATTTATTAGCCCTACCTAAGATTGAATTATTTTCATATATCAACAGAGGTAAATTAAAAAATCTACTTACAAAAGATATTGGGAAAGAAACATATCCTCCAAAACCAATAGCTACATCTGCTTTCTCTTTCTTTAATATTATAGCAGCCTTTAACAATGAATAAAAAATTATAAAAAAAGATAAAACCTTTTTTAAAAAATTCTTATTAGTAGGTGTCCCGCTAGTTAATATATATGATCTAAATTTAGAATAATTGCTTATAAAAGTATTTCCTCTTTTGTCCGTAACTAATATGACATCATATCCTTTTTCAGAAAAATGCTTCATTAAATTCATAGCTGGAAATATATGTCCACCTGTCCCACCAGCTGAAAAAATTATTTTTTTACTCATTTTTTAAATATCTTTCTGAATCTTTTTTTGTGAAATTTAAAATAATTCCTGCAATAAACGCACTACCTATTAAAGAAGACCCTCCATAACTAAGAAAAGGAAGCGTCATACCAGTGGTTGGAAGCAATCTAATATTAACTCCTATATGAATAAATGTTTGAATAATTAAAAGAGAAACTAATCCTAGTAATGACAACTTAAGAAATTCGTCTTTCTCCAAAAAAATTTTATTTAATACTTTGTAACCAATAAATAAAAATATAATGACAATAAACAAAACAAATATTGCGCCAAATTCTTCAGAAATTACAGCTATTATATAGTCAGTATGTGCTTCTGGTACATTATCTTTTAAAATACCCTCACCCATTCCTTGACCGGTCAATCCTCCTTGTTTAATTGCATCTAGAGCCTTCTGAGATTGAAAATTATCTCCTGACTTTGGGTCAATAAATGTTTTAATTCTTGAAAAAATATAGCCAAACTTTTCTGGTAAAAATAATATTAAAAACGCAAAGGATCCTAAAAAAAATAGACCCAATATTGCTAAAATAACCATGTTAAATCCTGAAACAAAAATCATTGTAATCCATGCCGAGACTAATAATAAAGTTTGTCCAAGATCTGGCTGATTAATCAAAATAACGACTATAATTAATAAAACAAAAAAAGAATTCAAATATCTTATATAAATATTCCTTTTATCGTTTGAAATTATAATTTTAGCAACAAATATAATGAATAGAGGTTTCACTAATTCAACAGGCTGAAATTTAGGAAGAGGATCTAGACCCATCCATCTTTTTGATCCTTTAATTTCTATTCCTACTATTAAAGTTAAAAAAAGTAATACCAATGAAAAAATAAATAGATATTTTAAAAATTTTATTAATTTTTCTTTATCCTGAATAGAAATAACCACAACTAAAAACAATGAAATTAAAACAAATACTAAGTGTTTTATAAAAAAGAAATATGTTTGCTTATCTAATTTATCTGCTACCACTGAAGAGGTTGAGGAAAAAGAAAAAAACAATCCTAACAAAAAAAGAAATATAAATAAAAATAAAATTTGTTTATCTATATTGCGCCACCACTTCGCCAATAAACCAGTATTTTGTCTACTAAAACTAAACATTCTATCTTTTTTTAAATTTTTTCTTTATTAAACTTTTAAAATAATTTCCTCTATTTTCAAAGTTATTAAATTGATCGAAAGATGCAGCGGCAGGACTAAGAAGAATAGTGTTAGTTATGTTAGAATTTAATTTTAAATCTCTAGAAATGTCATCTAAAGCATTTTTAATATTTTTAGAGATTTTATACTCAATATTTTTTTTAATTTTTTTTTTAAAGAAAGAAATATTTTTACCTATAATGTAAGCTTTAACTATATTTTTTTTTATATTTTTAAAATAAAAACTGTCTTTATATTTGGGTAGGCCACCAACTATCCAGTAAATATTATTAAAGTTGGATAATGATTGAAAACTTGCCTCAAAACTTGTCGCTTTAGAGTCATTAATACAAAGCAATTTTTTACTGGAATATATAATTTCTTGACGATGAGGAAGACCCTTAAATTTGTTAATAGCCTCAACTATAATTTTATCTTTTATTTTTAAATTTTTAGCCATTTTATAAGCAAAGGATAAGTTTTCAATATTACCTTTGCTTTTAAAATAATTATTATTAATTTTATTCAGGAAAAAATTACAATTAGATCTTTTTATATTAACTAATTTTGACTTTATTTTTTTAATTTTAATTATTTTTTTAATCGGTTTTGAATACTTATTTTCAGAATTAATATAAGAGTAATCAGAATTTTTTTGCTTAAAAAATATCTTTGACTTAATTTTCATATAATTTTTTATATTTTTATGTCTATCCAGATGGTCAGGAGAAATATTTAATATAGCAGCATGTCTAGAGCGGAAAGGCTTAGAATACTCAAGTTGGTATGATGATATTTCAAAAATTAAAACATTTTTTTTTCCATATTTATTTGAAAATAATATGGGATTGCCAATATTTCCTAGTGTTTTTACATTAAACTTCGCTACTTTTAAAATTTTCTCAATTATTTTACAAGTTGTAGATTTTCCATTAGTACCTGTAATAGAAATAAGCGGAATCTCTTTGTTAAGTTCAAAAAAAAGGTCCAAATCTGTGATTATTTTTTTAATGTTTTTTTTTAAATAATTATTTATTTTGCATTTTCTGATATCTATTCCTGGACTTATAATAATTTTATTAACCGGGCTTTTGTCCAGCCAAAATTTTTTTACCTTAAAATTTAAATTTTTAGTTTTTTGCCTGACATTTTTATTATCATCCCAACAATAAATTTTAGCCTTCAATTTCCTTAAAGCTAAGGCTGCAGAATGTCCTGTAATACCCATGCCATATATAGCTATTTTTTTATTTTGATATTTTTTTAATGCTGACATGAATTATCTTAACTTAAGCGTAGCCAGACCTATTAATGCTAAAATTATAGATATAATCCAAAATCTAATAACAACTGTGGATTCTGCCCATCCTTTTTTTTCAAAATGATGATGAAGAGGAGCCATCATAAACACTCGTTTACCTGTGAGTTTAAATGAAATTACTTGAATAATAACTGAAACCGTTTCAAGCACAAACAGTCCTCCTATAATGCCTAAAACAATTTCATGCTTTGAAATTATACTCACTGCACCTAAAGATCCTCCTAGTGAAAGGGATCCTGTGTCACCCATAAAAATTTTTGCTGGCGGAGCGTTGTACCATAAAAAACCTAAACATGATCCCACTATCGAACCACAAAAAATGGAAGCTTCTCCAACATTAGCAATATAAGGTATTTGTAAATATTCTGAAAATACAGTGTTCCCTACAACGTAACATATCAGAGTAAATGATAATGCAACGAGCATAACTGGAACAGTGGCTAAACCATCTAAACCATCAGTTAAATTAACTGCATTTGAAGATCCCACTATTATAAAAATAGCAAACGGAATAAAAAATAAACCTAAGTGAAGTGCCAAATTTTTAAAAAAAGGAAAATAAAGATTTTTAAGATGTTCGCTATTACCATATTTTATTAAAAGAAGTACAGCCACTAATGAAAGAATAATTTGCCAAAAAATTTTCATCCAAGAAGATATCCCTCTAGAATTATTTCGTTTTATTTTTAAGTAATCGTCTATTGCGCCTAAAACACCAAAACTTGTTGCTACTATTAATAATACCCAAATATATGAATTGTTTAAATCGGCCCACAACAAAGTTCCAAATAGAATTCCTATTAAAATAAGAACTCCCCCCATTGTAGGTGTACCTACCTTTTTTACTATATGATTAATAGGACCATCATCCCTTATCGGGCCAGTAAATTTATGAGATTCTATAAATTTTATAAAAGGTCCTCCAACTAAAAATACTATTATCATTGAGGACATTACGGAAAGACCTGTCCTAAAAGTAAGATAACGAAAAACGTTTAGTGCCGAAAATTGTTCTACTAGTGAATTTAAAAAACTATATAGCACTTATGTATCCTTTTTTAATATTTTTAGAAAATTTATTTAATCCAGTTGCGTTTGATCCTTTTATCATAAGCAAATCGTTATTGTTAATTATTTTGCCTAGATAATCTTGTGCATGCATTAGATTATTAAATACTTTCCCTTTTTTATTTGCAGATATAGAATTGAAAGTATCTTTTATAAATTTTCCATAAACAAAAACTTTGTCTATATCGCTTTTATTTATTGTATTTGATAATTTTTTATGAAGTTTTTTTGATTTTCTTCCTAATTCTAACATATCACCTAAAAGCACTAATTTTTTTTCTCCTTTATTTCTTTTATAATAATTCATATTATTAATTGCTGATAGCATAGATAATGGATTTGCATTATAGCTTTCATCAATAAACCTAAATCGTTTTTTAAATTTGTGAACAATTTTAATATCTCCTCTTCCACTAGGAATAGCAAAATTAATAAATTTTCTCCTCATTTTGTTTAAATCTAAATTTAAAACATATAAAACAGATATACATGCTAAAATATTAGATATAAAATTATTAGCAGAATATTTTGTATCAAAATAGAAAATTTTATCTTTTACATTTATTTTTAATCTATAATAATTTTTATTTTTTTTAATACTCAATAAATAAATGTCACCTCTTTTTTTTGAGCTAAAAGAAAGAATATTTATTTTATTTTTTTTTGCTATATCAAATAAAAAACTAAAAAATTTATCATCTTTATTTAGAATTATAGTTCCATTTTCTAAAATATTATTTATTATTTCTGCTTTTGCTTTGGCTATATCTTTTAGGTTATTAAAATTTTTAATATGTGCTTCAGAAATATTAGTAATGACAGCTATTTCAGGTTTAACAATCTTTGATAGTTTGTCTATTTCTCCTTTTTTATCCATTCCTATTTCAAATATCCCGTATTCTGTATTCCTTTTTAAATTAGAAAGACTTAAAGGAACTCCAAATTTATTGTTGTAAGAATGTGGAGATTTACAAACTTTGCCATAATATTTAAGAGAAAAACTAATAAGATTTTTTAAAGTTGTTTTTCCAACACTTCCAGTTATTCCCATAATTTTTGCTGAAGAACTATCTCTAGTCATCTTGGCTAGATCATTTAATGAACTAAAAGTATTTTTTACTTTAATAGTTTTGCTTTTTAAAACTTTATTTACTTTTTTACTAATAACTGATTTGATTGCTCCTTTTTTAATGGCTTGATTAACAAATTTATGTCCGTCATTTTTTTTACCTTTTATTGCAAAAAATAAATTATTTTTTTTAATATTTTTCGTACTGATTGATACACCGTTATAATTTATATTTTTTAAATTTTTATTTTTAAAAGCTTTCTGAATAAGAAAAGTTGGCCAATTTATTTTTTTAATAGAAGATTTGTTTTTTTTAATAGTTTCTAATATTACTTTTTTGTCTGAAAAATTTATAATTTTATTTCCATAATCTTGTTTTGTTTCATGTCCTTTACCAGCAACTAAGAGTATTTCATTTGGCTCTAATTCTTTAATCGCTTTTTTAATTGCATTTTTTCTATTTCCAATATCTATTCCTTTATTTTTACAACCCTTCATAATAGAATTTCTTATTGATTTAGGATTTTCATTTCGAGGATTGTCATCAGTTATAAAAATTTTTTGACAATATTTTTTGGCTATTTTACCCATAACTAATCTTTTATTTTTGTCTCTTTCTCCTCCGCACCCAAATACTATTGTAATTTTTTTTTTAAATTGTTTCTTTAATGCAATTAAACCTTGCTCAAGCGCTTCAGGTGTATGAGCAAAATCTAGGATAATTTTAGAGTCATTTTTTAAATTGGCTACACATTCAAGTCTGCCAGGTACGGATTTAATTTTACTTATTTGATTAAAAATCTTGCCAGAGCTTAGTCCAAGACTACGCGCAGCTAAAATTGCCATAAATAAATTTTTAAGCTGAAAATATCCTATTAGTGGAATTTCTAATAAAAAAATTTTGGAATTATATAAAATTTTAACTAGCTGCTTATTATTTTTATATTTATTATATAAAATTTTTATATCTCCTGATTTAAGACCAATTGTAATTATTTTTATTTTTCTATTATTTGCAATTTTTTTTATAACATTAAATTCTTTATTTTCTTCATCTGTAATAATTCTAGAGTTTTTTTTAATTAATTTTTTAAAAAGATACATTTTGCTATTAAAGTAAGATTTTATATTTTTATGATAATCCAGATGATCGTGACTAAGATTTGTAAATATTCCTATTTTAATATCTAAATTATTTAATCTTTTTTGATGCAGTCCATGGCTTGAGGCTTCTAAAATTACATTTTTAACTTTTTTTTTTGCTAAAATTTCTAAATTTTTGTGTAAAGAAAGTGGATCCTCTGAAGTTAAATTCATTTTTTTTTTATAATTTTTTGAAATCACGCCCAAAGTTCCAATTGAGGCTACAGAAACTTTATTAAGATTTAATATTTGATAAAAGAAATCTGCAACTGATGACTTTCCGTTTGTTCCCGTCACTGCAATTATATTTAATGGTTTTTTTTTATATAAATTTGAAGAAGCTTCTGCCAAACTTTTTCTAACATCTTTTACTAAAAGAACAGGTACTTTGTTATCTTTTAATTTAATCTTTTTTTCACTTATAATTGCAGAAGCTCCTTTTGATATAGCATGTTTTATAAATTTTTCTCCAGATATTTCATTTCCTTTAATTGCAAAAAATATATTTTTTTTTTTTATTTTTCTGGTATCAAAAGAAATACCCTTTACATGTATTTTTTGATAACGTTTGCCTACAGATCTGAGTAAATTGCCTAAGAGCATTTAAAAATTATTGGAAGCTTGTAAGTTATTTATGGCTAAAATTGGACCAATTTTTTCTATAATTTTGCCCGCCACAACCACTGTATTCCAGCCAGCGGTATTTCGTTTTTCTCCTTTGTATTTATATCCTTGAGGAAATTTTTCTGAAGGTGGAAATTGATATACAAAATTAGGAGCGGGCTTTGGCTCATCTAACATAACTAGCAATACATATTTTGGTCTACTTGATGGAAAAAGAGAAACAAATGTATTTAATTTTGCTTTTGAATTATACTTTATTGCGGTTCCTGTTTTTCCTGCAACTTCATAGCCTTCGATATTAGCAAAATTTGCAGTCCCCTCATTTAGATCCACAACTTTTCTCAACATTAAATTTATTTCATTACTTGTTTTTTTTGAAATGATTTGTTCTTTTTTTTCTTCAAATTTATTTTCTTTTTTTAAAAGAGAAGGATATATTTTATATCCCCCGTTACTTAAAATGGCATATGCTTTGGCCAATTGAAGTGGTGTAGTTGTAATTCCATGACCGTAGGACGTTGTGGCAAGTTTACATTTACCCCATTTGAATGAAATTGGTGTTCCAATTTCCTCTAAATCAAAATTAATTGTATCTAAAAGTTCTAATGAATTTAAAAAAGCTTTATATTTTTCTACTCCAATTTTTTGAGCTATGCGAACCGCTCCAATATTTGACGATCGAATTAAGATTTGTTCGGTACTTAAATTTTTTGGTAATTTATCGTGTTCACTAATAGTATATTTATCACAGCTTATTTTACTTTCTAAATTTTTAAATACTGTATCTGTATCAATTAATTTATTTTCTAAACCTGCGGCTATTGTAAAAGTTTTAAATACTGAACCTAGTTCATATACACCAAGTGTAATTTTGTTCGTGTAATCATCTGAATCGATTGAAATCCTTTTGTTTAAATCATAGTCAGGTAATGAAATTAAAGATAATATTTCTCCATTTTCTACATCCATTAATATTGCAGCGCTTCCAATATTGTTAAAATCTGATTGAGATTGGATCAATTCTTTCCTAATTAAATATTGTAAATTTGAATCTAATGTTAATCTTAAAGGAGTTTCTAAACTCTTTTCATCATTTAAATCTTTATCAAAAAATTTTTCTAGGCCTGAAATTCCATCATTAACATCATCGGTCTGACCTAAAACGTGACTAAAAAGATTCTTTTGTGGGTAAATCCTGGAAGGTTTAGATTCAAAAACAAAGGCTTTATTTCCAATTAACCATAGCTCATCTCTTTCCTGTGGAGTTAATCTTTTTCCGAGCCAAAAAAATTCATTTTTACTTAATTTGAGTTTTATCTTATCTAAATCTATCTCGGGAGTTAAAAGAGCCAATTTAATTATTAAGTTCTTTTTTTCATCTTCTTTAAGTAATTTTGGCCTTACGCCAACATCATAAAGATTAACGTTCGTTGCTAATACAGAACCGTTTCTGTCAACAATATCCCTTCTTTTTTTTAAAAAATTTTTTT
>CACEPH010000009.1 GCA_902561465.1 uncultured Pelagibacteraceae bacterium | reverse complement strand
AGATAAAATGTCTTTGGCTTGGGCAAACAAACAAGAAGATTATTTTGGCAACCTGACGTTTTTTCAGCGTTATAAAAATACATTATTTTTTGCTGGAGCAGTATTGATTGGAGTGATATTTGCCTACGCTGGATCTTTTTTGTTTAAAGATAGTTTTAATTACTTTTCTGAGATTCCACATAATAAAGGAATATCATTTGCAGATTTCTGGAATAAAGGTGTTGATTGGATTTGGGATACATTCTTTCAAACTTTAAAAATATTTAATACTTGGTTAATAACAGAGGTTCTTCAACCAATGAGAGCTTTGTATCTAAGAATGCCAGCAGTTGCTACTGTAGTATTAGTTGTTGGAGCCGGCTATATAATTGGTGGAATTCGTTCAGCTTTGGTAACAGCTGGATTAGTATTATTTATAGCGCTAAGTCCATGGTGGGATAGAGCTTTAGTCACAACATACATGGCAACTTTTGGGGTTATTGCATCTTGCACAATTGGATTAACTGTTGGAACTTTATGTCAACAAAATAAATATACCACAAAATTTATGTTAGCAGTTTGTGATATTTTCCAAACATTTCCTTCATTCGTATATTTAATTCCAGTAATGATGCTTTTTGGAATCACTGATACATCAGTATTAATTGCGGTAATTGTTTACGCAACTATACCTGCAACAAGATACACCATTGAGGGATTAAGAAGCGTTCCACCTGCGTTGCATGACGCAGCTTCAATGTCCGGTGTAACGAAATTACAAAGATTAATAAATATAGAATTTCCAATAGCGTTTCCACACATGATGCTTGGCGTAAATCAAACAATAGTATTTGCTTTGTTTATGGTAATAATTGGGGCGTTTATTGGAACAGAAGATTTAGGACAATATATTCTAAAAGCTTTATCTGATAAAGCGGGTGGGGGCAAAGGATTGATACTTGGTATTTGTGTCGCTTTCATAGCTCTGATATTTGATAATTTAATTAGAACTTGGGTAGATAAAAGAAAAAAACATCTTGGTTTAGCTTAAAATTACAAATTGATTGGTAAATGAATACTAAAATTATAAATATTGCCGGATGGGTTTTATTTTTGATCTCTGCAATTGGTTTTATTATGTCTAGTCTTGGAAATTTTTGGGCTATGTTTGGAAGCCTTTTCTTTTTTGCCGGCTGTGTAGTTTTTTTGATACCTTATTTTTTTGATTGATTTAAAAAAGCTTTTGAAGAATCATCCATTGCAGAGGCCCATGGCGTATGATGAATTGGTGCAACAGATCCAGTCACTGGTGATGAAAAAGATTTGTTCCTATAAGTCATAATATCTTCTACTTTATGATGTTCCCATTCTTTAAAATGTTTTCTAATTAATTCAAAATCAATTTTTGGATAATCAGACAATTCATGAAGTTCTTTAGTATATTCAGTTTGAAAGTCTATCATTTGATCTGGATTTTCTAATTTTTCTTCCATAGCAACCCATTTATTTATATCTTTTTCTATTTCTGAATTACTTGGAATTTTAATTTTACCCATTATCACATCTCTTGCATACCAAGCTTGGCAATCAAACATGTTAAAGGTATGAAATTGATCCTGCATACCTAAGTACAACAATTTATGATTATTTTCCCAAACTACACCTTTATATAATTTTGGTGGATATAATCTGTTTCTAGTTTTTAGTTTAAGGTCTTCAGTTAAAAAAGGGAAATGATGAAGATAACCTGAACATAAAATTATTGCATCAGCTTCTTGTTTGTGACCATCTTTAAAGATTGCTTTATTTCCTTCTAGTCTGTCTAAATAATGGACTTCTTTTACTCCATTCGGCCATTTAAAACCCATTGGGTTATTTCTATAACCTATAGTCACACTTTTTGCTCCATATTTATGACATTGAAGAGCAACGTCTTCAGCTGAATAACTACTTCCTAAAACAATAACATTTTTACCTCTGAATTCTTCTGCGTCTCTAAAATCATGTGAATGCAATATTCTTCCTGGAAAAGATTTCATTCCCGGATATTCTGGGATAAATGGAACAGAGAAATGTCCTGTAGATACAACTAAATAATCAAATATATCTTTTGAAAATTTATCATTTTTTTTATCATGTGAAGTTACTTCAAAATTTTTTCCATTATGAGTTACAGTCATAACAGTTGTGTTAAATCTTACTTTTTTTTTGAGATTTCCTTTTTTTACTCTACCGATTATATAATCATATAAAACTTCTCTCGGTGGAAATGATGGAATTGGATGTCCGAAATGCTCATCAAAAGAATAATCAGCAAATTCTAAACATTCTTTGGGACCATTTGACCAAAGATATCTATACATGCTGTTAGGAACAGGGTCTCCATATTGATCAGATCCAGTTCTCCAATTGTAGTTCCATAATCCTCCCCAATCTTCTTGTTTTTCAAAACAAACTATTTGAGGTATTTTTTCTCCTTTTTTTTCAGCTTGCTCAAAAGATCTTAACATCGAAAGACCACAAGGACCCGTTCCAATAATTGCTACTTTTGTCATTAAATTTTCTCCACCTATAAATAAATTTGTAAATTTATTTTACTAACAAAATAGAAAAAATTGAAGTAGTATTTTATAATGTCCAATTTTAATTGGGGTTACCCCAATACAGTTTGGTTTGGTAATGGAAGAATTAAAGATTTACCAAAAGCCTGTAAAGTATTGGGTATAAAAAACCCTTTATTTGTTACAGATAAAGATCTAGCAAAAGCAAAAATGGTGGAAGATACTCTTGAAATAAATAAAAGAGCTAAATTACGTACAACTATTTTTTCAGACTTGAAAGGCAATCCATTAGGAAGCCAAGTAAAAAAGGGAGTCGAAGTATTTAAAAATGGTAATCATGACGGGGTTATTGCTTTTGGAGGAGGTAGTAGTTTAGATGTTGGTAAATCAATCGTATTACAGGCTGCGCTTAATAAACCACTTTGGGATTTCACAGATGGAGGATCTTTTTGGAATGAAAACAATTTTTCTGAATCTATGGCAAAAAATAAAATTAGCAATCCTGACAATTTAAAACCTTTTATAGCGATTCCTACTACAGCTGGAACTGGTTCAGAAACATCAAGGGCAGCAGCAATAATTAATGATGAAACAAAAGTTAAAAAAATTGTTTTTCATCCGAGAATGTTACCAACATTAACCATTCTTGATCCTAAACTTACGGTGGGTATGCCTGCATTTTTAACTGCAGCAACCGGAATGGATGCGTTTGCTCATAACCTAGAAGCGTATTGTGCACCTGGTTATCATCCAATGGCAGATGGCATAGCTTTAGAAGGAATGTCATTAATTAAAAAATGGTTAACGATCGCAGTTAACGAAGGAGAAAATCTAGAAGCAAGAGGGCACATGATAACGTCATCAAGCATGGGTGCTACAGCTTTTCAAAAAGGTTTAGGAGCTATTCATTCATTAAGTCATCCAGTTAACTCTCTATTTAATGTTCATCACGGCCTTTCCAATGGAATTTTTATGCCGTACGTTCTTACTTTTAATAGAACAACTATAGAAAATAAAATAGCAAAACTTAGTGAATATCTAGACTTAAAAAAAGCGTCATTTAATTCATTCGTTGATTGGGTTGTGGAATTAAAAGAACAAATTAAAATTCCACATACAATTTCAGAATCTGCAAAAATAAATGATCACGATATTGAAAAAATGTCTCCCATGGCTTTAGATGATCCGTGCACACCGGGCAATCCAAAAAAGCTCGTTTTAGATGATATGGTCTCGATGTATGAGCACAGTGTTCAAGGAAAATTATTTTAAATTATTTTTTTAAAATTTTTGTAGATTATTTTAGCGCTATCGTTAAATAAATTCAAATTTTGCTCAACATCTCTTTTAAATTTTTCAAGAGCATTTTCTCCTAAAGTTTTTTCTAAGGCTGACTTATATTCTGGTACACATGCCCATTCGGGAACAGTTTTATTAGTTTGTTCAACATGAAACTGTAATCCGAAAGCCTTATCAAAAGAAAAAGCTTGAACTTTGCATTCAGGAGAACTTGCTAATAAATTTGCATTGTCTGGTAAATCGTGGGCTTCGTAAGAATGCCATTGTAAAACTTTTAAATCTTTATTTAGACCTTTAAATATAGATTTGTCATCTGTTACAGAAACTTTTAGAACACCAATTTCTGGTGTTTTCATTTTTCGGACCTTGCCTCCTACAGCTTCGCTAAGAAGTTGAGCTCCTAGACATAAACCTAAATAAGGTTTTTTATTTACACAAACAAATTTATGAATTGCCTCTTTTTCAGGTTTTAACCAAGGATAAGTTTCTTCTTGCCAGGTATCCATTGGGCCTCCCATAACAATCATTGCATCATATAGGTCTAGATTTGGTATTTTCTCATTTTCATCTAACTCTACCGTGTCTATTTTAATATTGTCTTCCTTCATAAATTTAAGGAAAATACCCGGATGTTCAATATTAATATGTTGTAAAACCAAAAATTTCATATGAATAAATTAAAACTATTAATTGTTGAAGGCAACACAAAAGAAGAAAATGTAAACTTTGGTAATGCTGGTTGTGTACCTCAGTCACAAAACTTTAAAAAGCACCTTCAAAAAATAGAACCAAATACTGAAATAGATATTGTTGAGCCAATATACGACAATTCTATTTCAAAAATTATTTCTTCTTTAAAAAAATATGATGGTGTAGTTTTAACCGGAAGCACTTTACGTTTGAACGATGATATCAAAGAAGTAAAAAAACATATAGAATTTGCTCAAACATGTTTCAAACATGAAAAAAAAATATTTGGAGCTTGTTGGGGTTTACAAGTAACTGTTATGGCAGCCGGTGGCAAATGTAGAGTATCACCCAACGGTCCACATATTGGTATTGCGCACGACATAGAATTAACAGAGGCAGGAAAAAAACATAAAATATACGCAAATAAACCTAAAAAGTTTACTACACCCGCTTTTAATTATGATGAAGTAGAAATACCACCAAAAAATTCAATTTTATTAGCGAGTGATAAAATAAATAAATTTCAAGCACTCCATTTTTACGTAGGAAAATCTGAAATATGGGGAATTCAATACCATCCCGAAATACCTTATGATTACATGATTAAATTAATCAAACACAGATCAAAAGGCATGTTAGAAAAAAATATTTTTAAAAACCAAGATGAAATTAATCAGCATGTTAACTCCATAGAAAAAGCTAAATTAGATTTAAGTGATAATGTGAGAACGGTTGAATTAAAAAACTGGCTTAACTATCTAAAAAATTAAAACAAACCTTCTATATCGCCTTTTTTATTTAATTTAATAGAATCCGCAGCAGGAACTCTTGGAAGTCCAGGCATAGTCATGATCGATCCGCAAATTACGACAACAAATCCAGCTCCACTTGATAATCTGATTTCTCTTATAGGCAAGACATGACCTGATGGAGCTCCTTTTAGTTTTGGATCGGTTGAAAAGCTATATTGTGTTTTTGCTATACAAACTGGAAATTTACCAAATCCAGATTTTTCGATTATATTTATTTGTTCTTTAACTTTATCATCGCACTCAATTCCACTGGCCCCATAAATTTCTTTTGCGATAGTTTCTACTTTTTTTAAAATTGGGGTTTCATCTTTATATAAATATTTAAAATTTTCTTTATTATTTTTTTTACATGCTTCAACAACATTTTTTGCTAAATCTTCAGTTCCTTTGCCTCCATTTGACCAGTGGGTGCAGAGACTTACTTTTGCTCCAAGTTTCGCGCAATATTCTTGGACTAGCTTAACTTCTTTGTCAGTGTCTGTAATAAAATGATTAATTGCTACAACTAGTTCTAAACCAAATTTTTTTACATTGTTAATATGCTTTTCTAAGTTTGGAAGGCCTTTTTTAAGCGCATCTAAGTTTTCTTTTTTTAGATCTTCTTTTTCAACACCACCATGCATTTTTAAAGCTCTTATAGTCGCTACTATCACAACACAATTAGGTTGAATTCCTGCTTTTCTACATTTTATATCTAAAAATTTTTCTGCTCCAAGGTCCGCTCCAAAACCAGCTTCAGTAACGACATATTCAGATAATTTTAATGCTGTTTTAGTTGCTATTATTGAATTGCAACCATGAGCAATATTAGCAAATGGACCACCATGAATTATTGCGGCATTATTCTCCAAAGTTTGAGTTACATTAGGTCTGATTGCTTCTTTCAATAATACTGTCATAGGGCCTTGTGCTTTTAAATCTTTTGCATAAATTGGTTTTTTATCTTTTGTATAAGCAATTGTAATATTGCCTATTTTATTTTCTAAATCTTCGAGATTGTTTGACAAACAAAAAATGGCCATTACCTCTGATGCAACGGTAATATCAAAACCATCATCTCTAGGTATATTATTTTTTAATTTACCAAGATTAATTTTAATTGATCTTAGAGCTCTATCATTTAAGTCTACGACACGTTTCCATACAATATTTTCAGGATCTATATTTAACTTATTTCCCCAATAGATATGGTTATCAATTAATGCTGATAGCAAATTATGAGCTGAAGTTATTGCGTGAAAGTCACCAGTAAAGTGTAAATTGATTTGTTCCATAGGAACTACTTGAGCATAACCTCCGCCAGCTGCACCACCTTTCATTCCAAAAGATGGACCTAGACTTGGTTCTCTTAAACACACTATTGATTTCTTTCCAATTTTATTTAAACCATCGTTTAAACCAACAGAAGTTGTTGTTTTTCCCTCTCCAGCAGGAGTAGGAGTTATTGCTGTGACCAAAATCAAATTGCTTTTTTTATCTTTTAATTTATCAATAAACTCAAAATTTAATTTTGCTATGTGTCGACCCAATGGACTAAATGAAACAGGATCATCAGGAACGTTAATTTTTCCTAAAACTTTGCCAATAGGCATCATTTTGGCTGCTCTTGCGATTTCTATATCAGATTTTACCCCACTCATCGGCACTCCTATATATAAAAAAGAGCACTATGTATACATTATTTAAAGGATCTTTTACAAATAGAAAAATTTTGATTGGTCATATAAGCTTGAACCTATGCAAAAGTATTCCATATTCAGTTTAATAAAAAATGCTTTCACTAACCATGAAAATTGGGAAGTGGCATGGAAAGATCCTGAACCTAAGAAAGAATATGATGTTGTAATTGTGGGTGGAGGAGGTCATGGTCTCGCAACAGCATACTATCTGGCAAAAGAGCACAAAATTACCAATGTGGCAATTTTAGAAAAAGGATGGATTGGCGGAGGCAACGTTGGAAGAAACACCACAATTTTAAGATCAAATTATATGTGGGATGCAAATGGTCTTTTTTATGAATATGGGATGAAACTTTGGGAAAATTTATCTCAAGAATTAAATTATAATGTTATGTATTCACCTAGAGGAATTATTAATCTTGCTCATTCAGATGCTCAATTAAATACATACTCTCGTAGAGGAAATTCTATGAGGTTAAATGGAATTGATGCAATGATGTTAGGAAGAGATGAGTTAAAAAAAATGATTCCATTTGCAGATTTCTCATCTTCTGCAAGATTTCCAATTTTTGGAGGCTTAATGCAGCCTAGAGGTGGTACAGCAAGACATGATGCTGTTGCTTGGGGGTATGCAAGACAAGCAGATTCAATGGGAGTAGACATAATACAACATTGTGAAGTAACTGGCTTCGAAGTCCAAAACGGAAAAATAAAAAGTGTTCAAACTTCAAGAGGAAATATTCAAACTAAAAAAGTTGGATTATGTGTTGCAGGAAGTACATCTTTGCTCGCAGAAAAATTAAATATGAAATTACCTATAGAGTCACATGTGTTGCAAGCTTGTGTATCAGAACCTGTAAAACCATTTCTTGATCATGTTGTGACTTTTGGAGCTGGACATTTTTATTGTAGTCAATCTGATAAAGGTGAAATGGTTATGGGTGGAGATTTAGATGGTTATAATAGTTATGCTCAAAGAGGAAATCTTCCAACACTTCAACATGTTTTGTCAGAAGGAGTAGCTATGTTTCCAAATTTAAGTAGACTAAAAATGTTAAGAACTTGGGGAGGAATTATGGACATGTCTATGGATGGCTCACCAATTATTGATAAAACTCATATTGAAGGTCTTTATTTAAATTGCGGTTGGTGTTATGGAGGATTTAAAGCAACACCTGTATCAGGATGGACCTTTGCATACACAATTGCTCAAGATCAACCACACGATTTAAATTCGAAATTTAAGTTGAATAGGTTTAGCAGCGGACACCTAATTGATGAAAAAGGTGTAGGAACAAAAACTTGGATAGGATAAAGAATGCTGGAAATTAAATGCCCTTATTGTGGAAAAAGATCTCAAAATGAATTTTCGTACGGGGGAGATGCTAGTGTTAAAAGACCTGCTCTAGAAAAAGAAATTTCTGATAAAGAATGGGATGATTTTGTTTATTTTAGAAAAAATCCAAGAGGAAAACATTTAGAGCTATGGCACCATGTTTCTGGTTGCCGACAATGGTTTAAAGTTTCAAGGGATACTACTACGCATGAAATTTATAAAACTTCCAAAATAAATGAGGAATAATAGTAAGAATGATGCAAAAATATAGATTGGATAAAAAAGGTTATATAAACAGAAAAAAAATAATTTCATTTAAATTTAATGGTAAAAAATATTTTGGTTATGAAGGTGATACTTTAGCATCAGCTTTACTTGCCAATGGAATTCATTTAGTTGGACGTAGTTTTAAATATCACAGGCCAAGAGGGTTTATTGGAGCTGGGGTAGATGAGCCGAATGCTAAAGTTCAACTGTATAACAAAGAAGCAAAGAATGAACCTAATGTTCTTGCAACTGAGGTTGAATTAGTTGAAGGACTGACCGCTAAGAGTCAAAATTGTTGGCCTTCTGTGTCTTTCGATTTTGGGGCAATAAATAACTTATTTAGTAAATTTTTTCCAGCAGGATTTTATTATAAAACTTTTATGTGGCCTAAAAATTTTTGGTATAGAATTTATGAACCAATTATCAGAAAAGCTGCTGGACTAGGTGTAGCACCACTTAAACCTGATCCAGATCGATACGAACATAAGTTTGAATATTGCGATGTTTTAGTTGCAGGTTCAGGACCCGCAGGAATATCAACTGCTTTAGCAGCTGCAAAAAACGGAGCAAAAGTTATTTTAGCAGAAGAGAAACCAAGATTCGGCGGTAGTTTGCTTAGTGACGAAGTTACAATTGGAAATAAAAATGGAAAAGATTGGGCGGATGAATCTATTTCTCAGTTAAAATCAATGCCTAATGTAATCGTAAAAAACAGATCTCAAGTTTTTGGATATTATGATCACAACATGATGGTAATGATCGAAAAAACCAAAGATCACTTAGAAAATCCTACTAAATTTATCCCAAGACAAAGACTCTGGTATATTAGAGCTAAAGAAGTTGTTATTTCAACTGGTTCAATCGAACGTCCTTTAGTTTTTGCAAATAATGATAGACCAGGAATAATGTTAGCATCGGCCGCAAAAGAATATATGAAAGTTTATGGAGTTTTAGTTGGTAAAAAACCAATTATTTTTACAAATAATGATAGCGCCTATGACTGCGCAATAGAATTTAAAAAAAATGGTATAGACCCACTAGTTTTAGATATAAGAAAAAATTCGGACAGTTCAATTGTTAAAGAAGCAAAAAATTTAAATATTAAAATCAAATTTTCACATGGAGTTGCTAATTCAAAAGGGCACTTAAGAGTAAATTTAGCGACCATCGGAAAACTAAATAATAGTAAATCCAGTTATGAAAACTTAGAAAATGTTTCTTGCGATTGTATATGTGTATCCGGAAATTGGACACCAACTGTTCATCTTTCGTCACAATCAGGAAATAAATTAAAGTTTAATGACAAAATAGATGCTTTTATACCAAACCAATCACGTCAAAACGAAACTACCATTGGATCAGCAAGTGGAGCTTTTACTTTAAAAAAATCTTTAGAAGATGGATTTAGCAAAGGATATGAAATATCAAAAAAAATTACTGGGAAAGATACAAAAAGCTCACCTCCTACATCTAACGAAAGAAGTTCCGAAGAACACGATAAGTTTTGGTGTATGCCACTTCCAAAAGGTAAACATTATAAAAGATTTGTTGATTTTCAAAATGACGTTGCTGTATCTGATATAGAGTTAGCAGTCAGGGAAGGTTTTCGATCTATTGAACATGTAAAAAGGTATACAACTCTTGGCATGGCCACTGATCAGGGAAAAACTAGTAACTTAAATGGTTTGCAATTAGTATCAAATGTAGAAAAAAAAATAGTACCAGAGGTAGGCCATACAACGTTTAGACCACCATATAACCCAGTAACAATAGGAGCTATAGTAGGAAGAGAAGTTGGAAAAAATTATCGTCCAACAAGAAAATCTCCAATGCATTCATGGCATGAAAAAAATAATGCCGTTTTTGTTGATGCAGGTTTATGGCTAAGACCTCGTTATTATAAACAAAGTAATGAAACTTTGAGCGATGCTGCTATACGAGAAGCTACAAATGTTAGAAATAATGTAGGCGTATGTGATGTTACTTCTCTTGGAAAAATAGATATTAAAGGCGCAGATTCAGCGGAATTTTTAAATAGAGTTTACACAAATGCTTGGATGAAATTGCCAGTTGGTAAATCAAGATACGGAGTAATGTTGAGAGAAGATGGAATTGTTTTTGATGATGGGACTACTACTAGAATTTCAGAAAATCACTTTCATATGACAACTACTACAGCTCAGGCAGTTAATATTTTAGCTCATTTAGAATATTATTTACAAGTTGTCTGGCCCGAATTGGATGTAAATGTACTTTCTACAACAGAACAATGGGCTGGAGCTGCTATAGCAGGTCCTAATTCAAGAGATTTAATGGGTAAACTTTTTCCAAGCTTGGATGTTTCAAACGAAGCTCTACCTTTTATGGGTTTCAAAGAAGAAGATTTATTCGGAGTTCCAGCAAGAATTTTTAGAATTTCTTTTTCTGGTGAACTTGCATATGAAATAAACGTTGAATCTGGTTATGGAATTTTTATGTGGGAAAAAATTATGGAGTTAGGAAAAGAAATGAATATTGAACCTTATGGAACAGAAGCGCTTTCTACCCTAAGAATTGAAATGGGACATGTAGCTGGATCGGAAATCGACGGGAGAGTAATTTCTTCAGATCTTTCTTTAGAAGGAATGTTAAGTAAAAAGAAAGATTTTATAGGGAAAAGATCATTAAATAGGGAAGCATTTTTAGATCCTGATAGAGAAAAAATTGTTGGTGTTATTCCTTTAGATAGAAAAACGATGATTCCGGAAGGTTCACATTTAGTTAAAGATAACAAATCATCTTTGCCAAATCCGAAACTTGGACACATATCAGCATCTTGTTGGAGCGTTGAATATAATAATCCATTTTCTTTAGCAATACTTAAAGAGGGAAAAAAAAGAATAGGTGAAAAACTTTATGCTCTTTCACCGTTAAAGAATAAAAGTATACCGGTTGAGATAGTATCTTCGCATTATGTTGATCCCAAAGGAGAAAGAGTGAGATCATGACAGCTATAACGCCTTTAGAATCCATACATAAAAAAGGTATTTTTGGAGATCACCATAAGAAAAATGAAAAAGATTTGCTTCAGATTTCTGAGGTAAAAGATTTATCTATCTTTCAAATTGTTCAATATAAAAAATCAAAAGCCCAAATAAATAATATTAAAATTGAAGATTTAGAATTTCCATTAGAAAATTCAAGAGTATCTAATAATAAACAAACAAGAATTTTATGGAATGCCCCAAGAACTTGGATAGTTATTTCATCTAAAGAAAATATTATTAATTTAATTAAAGAGACATGTGATGATAAAAACTTTGCTATTACTGATATTTCTCATTCAAGGGCTGTAATACAAATCAAAGGTATTCATGCACGAGAAATATTAAAGAAAGGTTGTCCAATTAATTTAGACAAACTTCAAAAAAATAATTGCGCAGGTACAATTTTTCATGGAATTACTATTTTGGTAGATTTCATTGACAACAATCCTGATACATATAACCTTTTAACTCTAAGAAGTTTTGGTGAATCTTTTTATCATCATATTAGTGATGCTGCTCTTGAATTTGGATATGTGGGAGTTTAAAATTTTTTTAATCTATTTAACTATTTCTGCTAAGCATAGCCATGCGTTTACTTCTTTATTTACAATATAATTTGACTTAAAAAATTCTTTTACGTTCCAGGATTTGTTATTCGTTAACTCCTTAATTTTTTTATCGAAGCCATATTTTTCATAAATACCTTCATTAATTGTAAAACAAATAAGACCTTTATTTTTGGTTATTCTAATTAGTTCATCCAAAGCATGGGATTTCACGTGTCCATAAGTGAATGTGCCGACACAAGTTACGACATCATACATATTGTTATTAAATTTAAGTGGTTTGTTTAAATCAATTTTTTCTATTTTTTTATATATATTTTTTGGTATGAGATCTAACATATCTTGGGAAAAATCAACTCCATCAATATTTGAATAACCAAATTTTTTTAGTTCAATACCAACAAGTCCAGTTCCACATCCTGCATCTAATATTTTACAATTACTATCTAAGGCATATTTTTTTAGAATTAATACTGTTTCTTTTGGAGCAACATAATTTAAATGAACCATGTCTTGGTTGTATTTGTCTTTTTTGGTCCAGCCTTGATAATATTTAAGAATTTCCTCAGGCGTTGTGAGTTTATAAATATCTAGTTTTTCGTCTACGTCTTTCTTCATAGTTAAAATCGATATTTATTTTTAAACAAAATTCTTTTCAATTCAAATAAAATGTGATTAGCTTGAAATGATTATGAGCAAAGATTTAGTAAGCAGATTAAACAAGGGCCCTGTTCTTTGTGCGGAAGGTTATCTTTTTGCAATGGAGAGAAGAGGGTATTTGCAAGCTGGAGCTTTTGTTCCTGAAGTAGTTTTAGAAAATCCGGAAGTAGTTTCTCAATTACATAGAGAATTTATAAGATCAGGGAGCGATGTTGTTCAAGCATTTACTTATTATGGACATAGAGAAAAATTGAGAATAATTGGAAAAGAAAACCTTCTTGAATCACTTCAAAAAAATGCTTTAAAAATTGCAAAAGACGCAAGAAATGAATTCATGGATCTTGATTTAATGGTTGCTGGCAATGTTGCTAATACAAATGTTTATGATCCTAATGACAAAAAAAGCAATATTGAATGTCAAAAAATGTTTGAAGAACAGGTTGGCTGGGCAAAAGAATCTGGTGTCGATTTTATAATCGCCGAAACAATCACTTGGGTTGAAGAATTAAAAATAGCACTTAAAGTAATAAAAGATGCTGGATTAATTGCAGTTTGCAATTATGCATTTAGAAGAGATGGTAAAACAAGAGAAGGTGTTTCACCCGGTGAGGCATGCAAAATTTTAGAAGATAATGGAGCTGATGTTGTTGGATTAAATTGTTTTAGAGGACCAAAAATGACAATGAAGCTTTTGCCCGAAATCAGAAAAAGTGTTTCGTGTCATGTGGCTGCTTTACCAGTTCCTTACAGAACAACGGAAAAAAATCCAGGATTTTTAAATCAAGTAGATGAAGGATGTGATTGTATTCCTGGAGGAAATGCTTTTCCTGTGGCATTAGATAATTTGTATTGTAATAGATATGAGATGGCTGAATTTGCAAAAGAATGTGCTGAAAAAAAAATAAATTTTATTGGAATTTGTTGTGGAGCAGAACCTCATCATGTGCGTGAAATGGCAGTAGCTCTAGGTAGAAAACCTATTTCATATAAATACTATCCAGACATGTCTAAACATTATGCCCATGGTACAGATAAAACTTTAAAAAAAAATAATACTGACGCAGCAAAAACGTTATAAATTATATTAATGGAAAAACACGCCAAGGTAGTCGTAATAGGTGGAGGAGTAGTTGGCTGCTCAATACTTTATCATTTATCTAAGTTTGGTTTAAAAGACTGCATATTGCTTGAAAGAAAAGAATTAACTTCCGGTTCATCTTGGCATGCAGCAGGCAATGTTCATGTAATTTCGTCAGATCCAAATATTTCAAGAATGATGGCCTACACAATTGGTCTTTATAAAGAAATTGAAAAAGAATCAGGTCACTTAACTGGTTTTAAACCAAGTGGTGGATTTTATTTAGCATCAAATGAAGTTTGGGCTGATTATTTAAGAAGAGAAAGATCAAAAGCAAGATATATGGGTCTAGAACAAGAATTTATTTCTCTAGAGGAAGTTAAAAAAAAACATCCACTAATTGATCCCAAAAAATATCTTTTAGCTTTATGGGACCCTATTGATGGAGAAGTAGATCCATCGGGCGTAACTTATGCCTTTGCAAAAGCAGCAAAAATTTTCGGAGGTAAGTATTATACCAATACCGCTGTGACAGACACTAAGCAAAAAAATGATGGGACATGGAACGTAATCACAGACAAAGGAAATATAAACGCAGAAATAGTTATTAATGCAGGTGGTCTTTGGGCAAGAGAAGTAGGTAAACTTGCTGGAATCAATTTACCCGTACAACCAATGGAACATCATTATTTAATTACTGAGGCAATACCTGAAATTGAAGCTATGGGAAAAGAAAAAAGATTGCCAATAGGTACTGATTTTGAAGGAAATATTTATTTCAGACAAGAAGGAAAAGGAATGTTACTCGGAACTTATGAACAAAAATCTACTCCATGGAAAATAAAAGGAACCCCCATGACTTTTGGACATGAGCTTTTAGAACCTAAGCTAGAAAATATTCAGGACAGATTAGCAATAGGATTTAAGAGAATGCCAGCATTAGAAAGAGCTGGAATAAAAAATATTATTAATGGTCCATTTACTTTTGGACCAGACGGAAGTCCACTAATTGGTCCAGTTCCTGGTAAAAAAAATTACTGGGTAGCAGTGGGAGTAATGGCTGGTTTTTGTCAAGGCGGAGGCGTGGGTAAATGTATAGCGGAATGGATAATTGATGGTGAACCTTCAATAGATATTTGGGCGATGGATGTGGCACGTTTTGGAAATTATGCATCACCAGATTATGGAACTATAAAATCTTCAGAAAATTATGAGAGAAGATTTATTATGACTTTCCCTAACGAAACTTTACCAAAAGGAAGAAAGCAAAAAACAACATCATTATATGATCGTCTTATAGAAAAAGGAGCTGTAATGGGAGATTCATTTGGACTAGAAACTGCACTCTGGTTTGCAAAAAATTCAAAAGATGCACATGAAGAACCTACCTTTAAACGATCTAGATGCCATAATTATGTAGCTGATGAGGTAAAAGCTGTAAGAACTTCCGTTGGTGCGACCGAAATAGCTAATTTCGCAAAACATGAATTTACAGGGAAAGGTGCAAGAAAATTTCTTGACTATATTTTAGCAGGAAGAATACCTAAGCCTGGCAGAATTATTCTTACACCAATGCTAACACCTAAAGGTAAGCTTTATGGTGATTTAACTGTAGCTTGTTTAAATGAAGAAAAATTTATGGTTTTTGGATCTGGAGCGGCACAAGAAATGCATCGAAGATGGTTTGAAAGATTTTTACCAAAAAACGATGTAAATTATATGAACAGATCAGATGATTTTCACGGCATCGCTATCTCAGGACCAAATTCAAGAAAATTATTGTCCAAAATTTGCAGAGATGATGTTTCTGATAAAATGTTTAAATTTAGAGATACCAGAGAGACCTTTGTTGGAGGAGTACCAGCAATATTAAATCGTATATCTTTTTCAGGTGAGTTGGGTTATGAAATTTATGTAGCTCCACAATTTCAGTTAAAACTTTTTGAAGAAATTGAAATACATGGAAAGGATCTTTCTTTAAAACTTTACGGAACAAGAGCTTTGATGGCACTAAGATTAGAAAAAAATTGGGGAGCATGGACTCTAGATTTTAGACCTGATTTTACAGCAGCTGAGTCAGGATTAGATGCCTTTATTAATTGGAATAAAGATTTTATTGGAAAGGAAGCAAGTTTAATTGAAAAAAAACAGGGAGTTAAAAAGAAACTTGTTACTATGACAATAGATACAAAAGATATTGATGTTACAAATGACGAAGCGATTTTAAAAGATAATAAATGTGTAGGTTACATTACATCAGGAGGTTTTGCTCATCATGTTAACAAAAGTATGGCTCTTGGTTATGTTCCCGAAGAACTATCTAAACACGAAACAACGTTAGATGTAGAAATAAATGGAAAATACTATTTAGCTCATGTAACAGACAGACCTTTATATGACGCTAATGGTGAAAAAATGAGAATATAAAATTTTTTTTTAATTTAAATGAACAAATTAACATTTTTTTTCAATTGTAAGTTGTTTTAACGGTTACATTTATTTCCTAATTATGTTTGAATACATTCATTAAAAATTAAAAGGGAGAAAAAATGAAAACTTTTAAAAAGCTAATAATTTCTTCATTAGTTGCTTTAGGTTTTTTTGCATTTAACGTTAATGCAAATGCAGCTTGTGGGAAACTTGTTATTGCTGAACAAAACTGGGCATCAGCTGAATTGATGGCCAATGTTGATAAGATCATTTTAGAAAAAGGCTACGGTTGTGAAGTTGAATTAGTGCCTGGCGCTACAATGCCAACTTTTACATCTATGAATGACAAAGGTTCACCAGATATGAATCCAGAACAATGGGCTAATGCTGTTTACACACCTTTGAAAAAAGCTGTTTCAGAAAAAAGATTGATTATAGCTAACAAAGCACCTATCACTGGTCTCGGTGAAGGTTGGTGGATTACTCCAGGAACTGTTAAAAAACATCCAAAAATAAAAGGTATGACAGCAATGGAAATTCTAGAACACCCAGAGTGGTTTCCATACAAAGAAGATCCTTCAAAAGGAGCTTTTGTTGGTTGTCCAGCTGGTTGGGGATGTCAGTTAGCTAACGCAAACCTTTTCAGAGCTTTTGAAATGGAAAAAAAAGGTTGGGTATTAGTTGACCCAGGTTCTGCTGCTGGCTTAGACGGTTCAATTGCTAAAGCAGCCGATTCAGGAAATCCTTGGCTTGGATACTATTGGAACCCAACTTCTATAGTTGGAAAATATAGTCTGATACCAGTTGATTTCGGAGTACCTTTTGCAGGTAGAGATAATTGGGATAACTGTATAACTCTTGCTGAACAAGATTGTGCAGATCCTAAACCTACTGCATGGACAAAATCAGAAGTTAATTCTATCGTTACAGCTAATTTTGCTAAAACTGGAGGAAAAGACGCTTTGAAATATGTTGAGAAACGTACTTTCCCAGGTGAAGTAATGAATGGAATGCTTGTGTACATGGCTGATAACCAAGCAAAAGGTTCAGATGCAGCAATTGAGTTTTTGAAAAAGCATGAAAAGATATGGGGTAAATGGGTATCAGGTAGTGCTAAGAAAAAAATAAAAGCTGGTCTTTAAAATATAATTTATTTAACGAGCCTATTATAAAATAGGCTCGTTAATTTTTTGAGGCAAAATGGAATTTTTAACAAAATTTCCCGTAATGGATCGTACAGCTCTCATGGAAATGAGAAAGGGAATTGATTTTGCTTTTAGAGATTTTTCTAGAACATACGGTGATGCTATAGAAGCATTTTTTGATCCATTATTATATTTTTTGGTTTGGTTAGAAAAACTATTAATTAATTCTCCTTGGCCAATAGTAATAGCAGTTATTTGTGGGTTAGCTTGGTTAGGTTCAAAAAATTGGAAGCTTGTACTTGGAGCTGCACTAGCTTTCTTCTTTATTGGTTATTTTGGCATGTGGATAGATACCATGGCTACGGTAGCAATTATAACTGTATGTGTAATTATATGTATGACTGCAGGAATACCTGTAGGAGTATGGATGTCTCGCTCAGATAGAGTAGAAAGAACAATACTACCTGTTCTAGATATGATGCAAACAATTCCAAGTTTCGTATATTTAATTCCAATACTTATGCTACTTGGCATTGGAAAAGTTCCTGGATTGATAGCTATTTGTATATATGCAGTTCCACCAATAATAAGATTAACAAATCTTGGAATTCGAGAGGTTGATAAGGAAACTTTAGAAGCTAGCACAGCTTATGGAGCTACAACATTTCAAAAATTAAAAACAGTACAAATTCCACTAGCGCTTCCAACCGTTTTTGCCGGAGTAAACCAAACAATTATGATGGCTTTAGCAATGGTTGTAATAGCTTCAATGATCGGTGTAAAAGGCTTAGGTGTGCCAATTTTGCGAGCCGTTTTAAATCAATATCTTGCTTTAGGGCTTTTAAACGGCTTAGCAATAGTAGCTTTAGCAATTATTTTTGATAGAATTGCACAAGAGTACGGTCGTAGAATACAAAAACATAGGGGATATAAAAAGTAAGAAAAATGCTAGATAAAAAAAATTTTTACATTAATGGAAAATGGGTTTCTCCAGTAGAGCCAAGAAATTACAGAGTAATTGATCCTTCAAATGAAGAGCCGTGTGCAGAAATATCACTTGGTGGAAAAAAGGATATAGATAAAGCGGTTAGTGCTGCTAAAAAAGCTTTTGAAACTTGGGCTTTTTCAAAAAAAGAAGAAAGATTAGAATTATTAGAAAAATTATATGTTATTTATAAAAAACGATGGGCAGAAATGGCAAAACTCATTACCCTTGAGATGGGAGCTCCCATGAAATTTTCGACGGAAATGCAGGCTGCAACAGGAGCTAGCCACATTAAATCTTTTAAAAATATATTAAAAAATTTTAAATTTGAAAAAGATCTAGGAGAAGAAAAAAATAATCAAAAATTATTGTATGAACCAAAGGGTGTCTGTGCTTTAATTACACCTTGGAATTGGCCAATAAATCAAGTTAATCTAAAAGTAATTCCTGCACTAGCATCAGCATGCACAGTAGTTTTAAAACCATCCGAGATAGCACCTTTGTCATCAATGTTGCTTGCAGAAATGATTGATGAGGCTAAGTTTCCTTCAGGAGTTTTTAATTTAGTAAATGGAGATGGAGCTATTACTGGAGATGCTTTAACCAGCCATCCTGATATTGATATGATTTCTTTTACTGGATCAACAAGAGCTGGTGCATTAATTTCTCAAAATGCTGCAAAAGATTTTAAAAGAATAAGTTTAGAATTAGGTGGAAAAGGTGCAAATATAATTTTTAAAGACGCAGATTCCGATGCGATAGCGAGAGGTGTTCTAAGATGTTTTAGAAATTCAGGACAATCTTGTAATGCTCCCACAAGAATGCTTGTTGAAAAGTCAATTTACAACGAAACTGTAGAAAAAGTTAAAGATTTAGCAAATAATACTAAGGTAGATTCTCCACAAAAGGACGGTGATCATATTGGACCAGTAGTTTCTGAAGTGCAATTTAAAAAAATTCAAACTCTAATTCAAAAAGGAATAGATGAAGGAGCAAAATTAGTTGCCGGGGGAACTGGTAAACCTAAAGGTTTAGAAAAAGGTTATTATGTAAAACCAACTGTTTTTGCTGATGTTAATAATCAAATGGAGATAGCAAGAACTGAAATCTTTGGCCCAGTGTTATCTATAATTCCTTTTGAAAATGAAGAAGAAGCTGTCACAATAGCAAATGACACTCCATATGGTTTGACAAATTATATTCAAACCCAAGATAAAGAAAAAGTTAAAAGAGTTGCAAGAAAACTTAGATCTGGAATGGTAGATGTTAATGGAGTTGGTATAGCTGTCGCTTCTCCCTTCGGCGGATACAAGCATTCTGGCATTGGACGAGAAGCTGGAACGGAAGGTTTAATAGAATTTTTAGAAGTCAAAACAGTTGGCGGTTGGAACTAATCAAATTTATTATTGAACTGTTTTGTTTTCTTCATAATCTAAAAGATTAAAATTAATTATTTCGTTAAATATCTTAATTTTATTATCTATTTTTTTTGTTTCTATTAATTTTTGTTTTTCTTCAATGGAGAAAGGAGAGATCATACTCACATTATTAATCAATTCATCCAGATCAAGCTTAGATAATTCATTATAGTTTACTGGATAATTAATTTTTTCAAAAAAGATTTGTATTTTATTCAATAAGTCTTTTTTTTCACCAATAAAAGATTCATCTTTTTTTGTTTCTAAGTCAGTTAAAAACTCAGAATAATCAACTTCAAAACTTCTATATAATTTTTTTTCCTCGAGCTCTTTTTTTATTTTAAATCGTGTTAATCCTAAGAGTGTAATTATAAATCTTTTATCTGTTGTTTCGTTAAAGCTTATTATTTTTCCTAGGCAACCTATACTATAAACTTCTGGTGACATTCCCTTACTATTTCTTGGTTGTACCATACCAAACATTCTTTTTCCTTTCATACAATCGTTAACAAGTTGTAAGTAACGATCTTCAAAAATATTCAGTGGCAATACTGTTCTTGGAAAAAATATTGCGTTGGATAAAGGAAAAACAGGAATTTTATTTGGCAAGTTTTCTTTTTTCATATTAATTAAATTTTTTTTAATCTTTTGCTCACACCCAATTCTTCTTTTTTATTAAAATCATCACTATTTAATTTATATAATTCTTTAATTCTTAATCCTTTTGTATTGATAGCAGGCACATCATTTTTTGTCATCCCAAGATGTCTGGCATAAACCGCTTTTTTTTTATTAACCTGATGAGGTTGGAAGTCATCAATATCTTCTATTTTTAATTTGTCTCCAATGTGAATAAATCCAGCTTTAGCTGCACTATTTATCAAATCTAGTCCTTTTTTAGTTCTGACAATAGCTGCATTAAAACCTTCATCTTCACTTTTAGGAGAACCGCCTCTCCATGTATCTAGAGCTGCTACATCTGCACTTTCACCGATTGCGTCCGGACATATTTTACATCTGAAAGGAACTCTCCATGTGGATTCTTCACCCCAAAAAGAATTATATTCTCTATCATGTTCACGACCATCTTTTGTTTTAATATACATCCTTCCAGGATTTCCATAACCTCTATATCTAAAAATAGATAATTCATCTTCTTTCACTTTAAAACTTTCAATAAAATCTTGTGATTTGGTAAATTCTGCAAAGCCTCCGCATACTAAAGTTAATAAATATTTACAAAATTTATTTACTCTAGAATCTATTTTAGCAAGTTGTCTAACTGCACTGATATCACAAGGTTTGCCAACAAAAGCAAAAGGTTGTTTTAAATCAAGAGCTTCATGAAATCTGTCCAAGGGTGAGGCGGGGCCATATCTTGAGCGACTTTCATTTCCTAAAAGCTCTTCCTTATTATAACTAAATTTAGAAACACTACGCATTGGTTTTTTTGGATTAGCATCCGTATGCATAATGAATTTTACTTTTTTTGATTCTAGCAAATAAAGAGATAATCCATTTAGCAAACCGCCTGTCGAGCTTTCAAATCTTATTTTTTTATCGGTAGACCATGAATAGAAAAGAGATAAATAATACCCCCAAACAAGATTATTTTCAGAATTAGAAGCTACCTCTTCTTTAGGGAGTCCCTCAACTATTGTTCCAGGACAAACATTTAATATTTTATTAAAAACTTCTGGACTAATTTTACCTATTTCTTTTGGCTCAAGTCTGCCCTTAGCAGTCATTGATACTTCTATATTTTCTTTACCAGCAATACTTTGACAAAGCCCGCAGCCAATACAAAGTCCATTATCTACAATATCGTTTAATTTATTTATGGAGATCATTTTCTAATTTTATTTTCGTATTTTTTTCTAAGTTTTTGAAGATTAACCAAATATTCATCTCTTATATTAGAAATCATAGCAACAGACTTTCCCTTCGCCTGTTGTCTAGTACCTGTGATAACTCTTGATGATAATTTTTTAGAAAGTTTTGGAGCTTTCAATTTAGTCCAAGGTAATTTTAATGCAGGACCAAATTGTTCTAGCATATGTTTCATCCCTGCTTTGCCACCAGCTAAATGATAAGTTAAAAATATTCCCATTAATGACCACCTTAAACCTGGACCATCTTCAATTGATCTATCCAAATCTTTAGTTGATGCATAACCTTCATTGACTATATGCAAAGCTTCTCTCCACAAAGCTTCTTGAAGTCTGTCCGCTAAATAACCAGGCAATTCTTTTTTTACCATGATTGGATTCATTGATATTGATTTGTAAAATTTATTAGCTTTATTTAAAAATTTCTTTTTCGTTTTTTTTCCAGGGACGATCTCAACTCCAGGGCACATATAAACAGGATTAAAAGGATGCCCAATCATTGTTCGCGCTGGATTTTTACATTTGGAATATATTCTTGTTGGAAGTAGACCAGACGAGCTAGATGAAATAATAGCATTAGGCTTTGCATATTTACTAATAATACTCATTAACTTTGTTTTTATTCTATAATTTTCTGTTGCACATTCCTGAATAAAGTCAGATTCTTCAAGAGCATTTTCTATTGAAGTAACATATTTAAAATTTTTCAAATTAAGTTTCTTTTTATTAAATAATTTTTTTACATAAGGCCAAGTACGTTTTATCTCAGAAACTAATTTTTTTTTTAATTTTAGGTCTTTGTCAAACGCAACAACTTTTTTATTGTGAGCTAAACATCTAATAATCCAACCAGCTCCAATAACTCCAGTGCCTATGATGGCAACTTTATTTATAATATTTGACATAATTATTCTTTGTAAGAAGGATCGACAGCGTCACATCTTCTAAGTAAAGCTGGCCATTCATTTGGTCCTGGTGAAAAAGCATCATATTGCTTTTGTGATTTTTTCCATAATTCTTTAGTTGAAATTTCTAATTTTAGACCAGAGCCTTGAGCTTGTGTAGCGACTTCGCACATTCTTACCGCATAATACATATTCATAAAAGATTCACCTGCAGTTTCGCCGACAGTTAGCAAACCATGATTTTTCATAATTAAGACTTTATTTTCTCCAAGATTTTCAGCAATTCTGAATCTTTCATCTTTATCAATCGATAAACCTTCCCAATCATGATAACCAACTTTTCCATAGAGCATTGCTGAGTCCTGAACTAAATATGGAATTCCATCTTTTAATGCTGTAGCTGCTATAGCTTTTGGAGGATGAGCATGAAAAACAAATTTATTTTTTGGATGATTTAAATGTACAGCGCTATGAATTATAAATCCTGCTGTATTAACATCAGAAGGTCCTTCAAGAATTTTACCATTTTCATCTACTTTAATTAAGTTGGAGGCTTTTACTTCTTCGTAAACAAGTCCAAATTGATGCATAAAAAAAGTATGATCTGTTCCAGGTGTTCTTGCAGTTATATGATTCCAAACAGTATCATCCCAACCCATCATGTGAGTTAGTCTAAACATAGCCGCAAGATCGACTCTGACTTTCCATTCAGCTTCATTAATATTTTTTTTCATCAGTCTGCTAAACCATCCGATCTAGGTTTATTTCTTTCAATATGAATTGGCAATACTTTTCCATATATAGCTTTTGAATGTTCAGGAGTGTTTACTCTCCAAGGATCAAGAACATAAGCTGGTATACAAAGATATCTAGAACGATTTCCTTCTATTTTTGTTACACGGTGAAGAGTAAAACGTCCTTTAAATATTTGAAGATCACCTGGTTCTAATTTTAATTGACGAACTCTTTTACGATCTCCATCAAGCACTTTTTTAACTTCTTCTAATTTTTCATTTCCAGGTTCACGTATGTTGGGGCAATACTCAAATATTCCACCTTTCTCAGGTTTTTGTATCATGAAACTTAAAGTAAATTCGCAGCTATCAAAATGCCAAGGAAGAATACCGTCTGGTTTCATAACATTATAAGCATGACAAGCTAAAGGGTCGGCCCATCGATAAATTGGTGATATTCCAAGACAAGCTGACACAAAATTTAAAAGTTCATCTTGTTCATAAAGGAATTTCATCTCAGAATCTTTTGGAAAAACATCAGAGTTTAAATATCCATTGTAACGATCCATAAATATTCTTTTTGGATGGTCTTTAGGTAATGAAGGATCGTCTTTTGAATATAAATATGCGTTTATACTTTGCTTTGACATATAAACTTCATCAAGTTGTTTTTCTAACTCTGCATTCATTATTTTTAAAGATTTGGGTAAAATAAAATTAGGAACAGTAGCACAACTAAATTTGTCTAAATCACTTTTACATTTTTTTATTAATTCTTTTATTAATGGAGAATCTAAATCCTGGATTGGATATTTTTTAAGATTGATTATGTTTTCTAATCTATTATTCATTTTTAAACTACAAATTTTCTAAAGGATGGTGGGACATTAACTCAAGTCCATTTTCACCAACTAAATATTGTTGTTCTAATTTTACTCCTTCTTTACCTCCAACTTTTCCAATATAAGATTCAACTGTAATAGTCATATTTTTTTCAAAACGACCTTCTCTTTGACCTCCATCCGTTGGGTATTTTATTAGCGGCCACTCATCGCAAAGGCCTATTCCATGAACCATACAGGGATATCTATTGCTATAATATTCCTCTGGTAGTTTCCATGATTTTTCAGTGAATTCTTTAAATGAGACTCCAGGTTTAATTAATCTAGAATTATAATTTATATGTTCGACCCCCATTAAATATATTTTTTTTTGCTCATCATTAAACTGATGGCCTACAACAAAAGCTCTGGATATATCTGCGCAATATCCGTAAGGACCAACCATATCAGTATCAAAAGATACTATCTCTCCATGTTGAATGACTTTATTACTACTTTCTTGCATCCAGGGATTTGTTCTTTCGCCTGAAGATAAAATTCTACATTCAATCCATTCACCACCATGCTCTATATTAGTTTTATGTAAGATTGACCAAAGCTCATCTTCTGTCATTCCTGCCTTTAATTCTTCTCTCATTTTATTTACACCAATTTCTGCAACGTCGATAGCCGCTCTCATACATTTTAATTCTTCAGGAGATTTAATAACTCTTGCTTGTTCAAGAATTAATTTGGCATCTACTACTTGAATATTTTCTTTATTTAAAGCTATTACTGCTGGACCATTAATAACATCAATTGCAATTTTTTTACTTTTAAAATAAGAATTTGATAAATCCTTAATTTCGTTAATCCATTTCTTTAATTGTGAACTTGCTTGATCGCCATTGCTAAAATAATCCCAAGTTATTGCTGGCCTTATTTCATCTATTAAATTCAAATGGTTAGATAAATTTTCGCAATTAAAATACTCATATAGTATGACAGGTCCATTAACTGGAACAAAACAATATCTAGTGAGATTATGCATATGATAAACGCTCATATTTGTAGTGTCTAAAGTGTACCTAACGTTTACTGGATCAAATAATAAGCATGCTTCAAGATTATTTTTTTCTAATTCTTTTTTAACTCTATCTAGCCTGTAAGATCTAAGTTTATGAAAATTTATTTCATCTTCTCTTAATCTTTTTTTGGTTACAAAATTTTGTTTTGGTCTTGTATCTGGAGAAATTTTTCTACTAAATCTCATTTTATACTAAATTTGTAGCTACCCATTTATGGAAATGATGAGTAGGATTATCCATAACTGGCGAGAAGTTTCCACCATTATAAGATGGTGAATTTCTTCCTTGCTGCATGCCTTCTATAATATGAACATCCTCTAATTGAACATCATGCCAAAGTTTTAAATTTTGTTTTCTTAAGTTTTTAAATTTTTTTGAATTTGCAGCTTCATTACCCACATAATAAATTTCCATATGTTCTATAGTAAGTTCATGATTTACTGGTTCTAACCAATATGCGTAATAGTGATCTTTATGAATACCCATCATTACATTAGGAAAAAGAGCAACGTATTCGGCTATATTTATTTTATTTTTTGGCCAATTAGGAAAACAAGGAAATTTACTTTTCCCTTTTAATCTAGGATTGTAAACCACAGTTCCCTGACCAGCAAATCTATTTGGTAAGCCTTGTATATGATAATGATCACTAATTTTGGAATAACTATTTAAACTTGGATGAACCCATGGCAAATGATAACTTTCACAATAATTTTCAATCGCGAACTTCCAATTGCACTTTGCTTTTAATTTAAAATAGCCTAAGTCATTTGAGTGTTTAATTAGTTTTTGATCTTTTTCTGTCCAAAACTTAGACCATCGATCCTTTAACGGTTTAATATATTTTTCAAACGATACTTCATTGTTAGAAATATTCACAATAATCATGTCTAGCCAAACATATGAACGAACTTCTTTTAGACCACTTAATGATTTATCAAAATCCTTTGATTCGTGTTTATCCATTCCTCCTAGGTGAGGAGTAGCAACAAGTTTACCGTCCAGGTTATAAGACCAAGAATGGTAGGGACATCTTATTACATTTTTTATAGAACTTTTTTTTTGTAAAATTTTATATCCTCTATGGCTGCAAACATTATGATAAACTTTAACTTGATTTTTTTTATTTCTTAATAAAATTAAGGGAATTCCTAATAAATCAAAAGGTTTTGCATCTCCAGGTTTGGGTATTGAACTAGCAACACCAATAACGACCCACTTATCTTCAAAGAGTTTTTTTCTTTCAATTTTAGTATATTCAGTACTATTATAACACTCGTTGGGCAGCCCATGAGCTTTGGCTATAGGTTTATTAACTATATCTAATTTTTCTTTTTTTATAATATCGTAAATGTTCCTTTTTCCATTGAGCTTATTACTCATAGAAAAATCCTAGCATTTCCATATAAATTGGCAATAGATTTCAAATGAAATTGCTGGACAGTCCCCGGGGTCCGCTGGTATATCCCGTTGATTATGAATTTCTCTATAGAAATTACCATGAAGACTGATCTTTCAGAATTACCTAAAGTTAAGGATGTTTATATTACTATGTTACCTGGTAATGATTATAGAGAAGTGGCAAACAAGGCTTCTGAACTGGTTAAATCTGGTTTTAATCCAGTTCCTCATTTTCCTGCTCGTTCTATTAAAAATCAGGCCGAGCTAAAAGATTACATAACCAGATGTAAGGATGGGGGAGTAAAACAGGCTCTAGTAATAGGGGGTAGCGCACAACCCGTTGGAGATTTTCACTGTTCATTGCAGTTATTAGAGACAGGATTATTCAAGGGTTGGAAGATAGGAATTGCTGGACATCCTGACGGGTCCCCTGATATATCCGATTCAGATTTAGAAAAAGCTATGATCGACAAGAAACCTTACGCAGACTATATAGTTACACAATGGTTACTAGATGTTAATCCAATAGCTAAATTTATTTCTAAACAAACATTACCAGTTCATGTAGGAATTACTGGGCCTTTAAAAATAAGCAGTCTATTAAAGTTTGCAAATATTGTTGGGGCAAAAAATTCAATTAATTTTCTTAAATCTAATGTAACTAAAGCTGTAGATTTATTTAAACCTAGAGATCCAAATGATATAATTGAAAAGCTTGAAGGAAAAACTGATAATTTTCATATTTATACTTTTGGAGGTCTTAAGGAAACAAACAAATGGTTAATGGAGAACAATTATGCCTAAAAAAAAGAAAAAAACTAAAAAAATAAAATCAGTTTCATTTAAACCTGAAAAGGTTAATTACGATAAAGTTAGACACGAAACATCAGTAGACCAATCAGACAGACATGTACCTTACAATTTAAGACAAAGCGGACCAACAAAAGTGGAGTTATTAATTTCAACAAGAGTAAGAAAATCACCCTACTGGCATCTATCAATGAAAGCCGGATGCTGGCGAGCTACAGTTTATAATCGTGTTTATCACCCAAGAGGTTATGTAAGACCTGAAAAAGGTGGAGCTATGGTTGAATATGCGGCAATTAAAAATCATGTAACTATGTGGAACGTAGCCGTGGAGAGACAAATTCGTGTGAAAGGACCAGATGCTGAAAAATTTACAGATTATGTGATAACACGTGACGCAACTAAAATTTCGACGATGAGAGGACGTTACGTTATTCTTTGTAATAATAAAGGTGGTGTATTAAACGATCCAGTTTTATTAAGAGTAGCTGACGATGAGTTTTGGTTTAGTTTGTCCGATTCTGATATTGGAATGTACTTACAAGGTGTTAATGCTGATAAAAAATTCAATGTAGAAATAGACGAAATAGATGCATGTCCAGTACAAATACAAGGTCCTAAATCAAAAGCACTACTGAATGATTTAATTGGAGATCAAGTTGATCTAGATAACATGCCTTTTTATGGTTTAGCGGAAGCTAAAGTAGGAGGTAGAAGTTGTGTGATCTCTCAATCAGGATTTTCTGGTGAAGCTGGATATGAAATTTATCTTCGTGATGCCACTTTATACGCAGAGGACATGTGGAATGCTGTTCTAAAAGCTGGAAAAAAACATAAGCTAATGGTTATTGCTCCTGCGCACCATAGAAGAATCCAAGCAGGAATTTTGTCTTGGGGTCAAGATATGGATAATGAACACAATCCTTTTCAATGTAATTTGGGTTATCAAGTTTCTTTGTCTGGCAAAGGTGAGTGGAATAAAAAAACAGACTATGTGGGAAAAGAAGCTTTAGAAAAAATGAAAGAGGAAATTAAAGAAGGAAAAAAACCTTACAAACTTCAACTCGTAGGTATGGAACTAGGCGGAAAACCAATAGAAGAATATGCCCCAGATTTTTGGCTAATTTCTGACTCAAAAGGCGGAAAACCAATAGGTTATATTACTTCACCTTGGTATCATCCTGAAAAGGGAAAAAATATTGCAATGGGATATGTCCCATATGAAGGACATTTAAGTCCTAAAGGGTTTCCAGTTGGAAATTTTGGTAAAAAATATAAAGTTCACTTACCAAAAAAATACTCTAGTAAACCAGTTGATGCAGTTGTTGTTCCAATACCATTTACGCAGTCATTTAATGCAAATACGCGTGAAGCAGAGGTTTTAGCTACTTTGAATAAATAATTAAATATTAAAGCTAGCTTTAATACCATCTATAATAAATTGTGTTGCAAGCGCAGCAAGTATAAATGCCATTACTCTAGCAGTGGTATGTAAGAATTGTTTAGGTAAAAACTTTACAATATAGCTTCCGCCTATCATTAATATTAGGCTGACAATTAAAGCCGCTATCAAAGCAATTATAACTACTACATGAGATTCAGGAAAATTAGCATAGTTTCCTACTAAAAGAATTATTGTAGCTAATGTAGCTGGACCAGCAATAAAAGGTATAGCAATTGGAAAAACTACAATTTCATCATAGCTCTTCTCGTCCAGTGCTTCCTCCACCTTTTTTTCTCTTCTTATTTTTCTTTTTTCAAAAAGAATATCGATTGCTATAAACATGAGGATAATTCCTCCTGCAATTTTTAAAGAGTCTAAGGTTACTCCTAGCGCTTCTAGCAAATATCTTCCGATATAAGCAAAAGCAATTAATATAAAAAAAGCTATTATTGTGCTTTTTATTGCTATTTGGGTTCTTTTTTTGAATTTTGCATCCTCAGTCAGACTTAAAAAGAATGGTAAATTTCCAATAGTGTCTATAGTTATAAAAAATAATACGAAAGAGTTTATAAATGTTTTCAGCATGCTTTTATTTCGTATATCTTCGTGGCAATAATATGATATAGAGAAAAAATGAATTCAGTTTTTGTAAACAGGATCATAAGAGCTTGTAAATTAGATATTAACCTTTACGAAGAAGTAGAAGCAGATAAATCAGCGACAGCACAAGCGGCAATGGTCGTTGTGCTTTCAATATTGGCTCTCGGAGTCGGAACTTTTTTTACTTATGGATCTTTTAAAGTTTTAACTCCTATTTTATCAGCCTTAGCAGGTTGGTTTGTTACTTCTTTATTAATTTATTTTGTTGGGGCAAAACTTTTTCCGGACGAAAATACACAATCTAATCTAGGAGAATTATTGAGAACTATTGGTTTTTCTTATTCTCCTGGTTTAATTCGAATATTTGGATTTAATCAAGATTTATTAGTTTTAACTTTTTATGGATCGGGAATATGGTCACTGATTGCAATGGTAATTGCAGTTAGGCAAGCTTTAGATTATCAAAGTACATGGCGAGCAGTTGGGGTAGTAGTTATTGTAGCCTTATTCCAAGCGTATGTAGCATTCAAATTAGGACTTATACCTTCGGGAGGTTTTTAAACCGGAAAAATAGTTTTTGAAGTATAACAAGAATCACAAATTTTATAACCATGTTTTATTAAATTTTGAGAAACACTTTCATCCTCTTTTTTACATTCTTCACAAATATTATCTAATTCATCTTTCATATTACTTCACCTAAAAATTCTGGACTTGAGACTCTGGTTGTCATCCAGCAATTTTTTAAATTTCCATCAAGTAAAACTTTTTCTACTTGCCAAATATAATAATATTTTTTTTTATCTTTTGACAAAATAATAACCTTGTATATAGAAAGATTTTCTGTTTCTTTTAAAATTATTATTTCACTATTTTTATGACTTATTAATACTTCATAACTTTCACTATAAATCATTTGTTTGAATCTTTCTAAAGGGCCAGTGATTATTTTATTATTTGGATGTGCAAATTCCCAAGTTTGTTCTATTCCAGCATCTGAATATGGGATGTTATTATTTTTCAAAGAATTTAATTGAATTAATAAAACATCCAGAGGTTTAAGTGTAGGCTGAGGTTTGATTAAATCCGCATTCGATATATTGATAATAGTAAAAAAGATTAGAATTGATTTAATAAATAATTTCATTTGTTCTCAGCTGGTTTTAACTCTCCATCCTCATACTTTGCTGGTGAGTATTTTGTGTCGGGGTCGAATCCTGCTGAAAATCTCAAAAAACCTAAGGCTATTAGAAGCAAAATGACACTTGCTAATGAGAGTTTTAAAATCGGAATTTTTTTATTTTGTAGTTTTAATAGCCAGGAGTATAAAAAATAGAGACCAAAAGGACCCAGAATTGCTAATAAAAGTATAATTTTTTTAATCATTTAAATCTAACTTGACCTATCATATGGTTATATTTAGAAATTTACCTTATTTATTTATGAAATCAAAAGCTAAAGTTGTCGTAGTAGGAGGTGGTGCTGTTGGAGTAAGCATGCTTTACCACCTTGCAAAAAAAGGTTGGTCTGATGTTGTTTTGGTAGAAAGGAAAGAATTAACTTCCGGATCAACTTGGCACGCCGCCGGTTTATTACCACTCTTCAATATGAGTTATTCTGTTGGTCAATTGCACAAATATGCGGTTGATCTTTATAAAACTCTTGAAAAAGAAACAGGAAAAAATGTTGGCTTTAGTGTCGTATCAAATATTAGGCTAGCAAGCACAAAAGATAGAATGGATGAATATCATCAATATGCTGGAGTAGCACAAACAATTGGAGTTAATGTAAAGTTTTTAAAACCAGAACAAGTAAAAGAAATTTGGCCACTATGTAATACCGAAGGTTTAATTGGTGCAATTCAACATCCTGAAGATGGATATATTCAGCCAGCGGATTTAACACAAGCTTTAGCAACAGGTGCTCGGAATAAAGGAGCAGAAATTTATAGAAACACTACAGTAGTAGGAATTAAACAAACAAAAAATGGATGGGCTGTAGAAACTGACAAAGGAACAATTGAATGTGAACATGTTGTTTCTTGTTCAGGAAATTTTGCAAGACAAACAGGTAAAATGGTTGGTTTAGATATTCCAGTAATACCAGTTGAACATCAATACATAGTTACTGAGCCTCATCCAGAAATACAAAAAAGAAAAAAAGAAGGTTTACCAGAAATGGGAGTACTTAGAGACAGTGATGGTCGCTGGTACATGAGAGAAGAAGCAGGAGGATTAATATTAGGGCCGTATGAAGATGGAGCTCCTTGTTGTTATGTAGATGGACCATCAAAAGATTCAGAATATGAATTATTTCAAGAAGATTTGGACAGACTTTTACCTCATATTGAAAGCGCTTATCATAGAGTACCAGCCTTTAAAGAAGTTGGTGTTAAAAAAGTTTACAATGGTGCAATTTGTTACACTCCAGATGGAAACCCAATTGTTGGTCCTGCATGGGGTTTAAAAAATTTTTGGATTAATGAAGGGCATAGTTTTGGAATTACAGCTGCAGGCGGTGCAGGTTGGCAATTAGCTGAATGGATTGTGGACGGCGAACCAACAATTGATATGCTGGGCGTTGAACCCAGAAGATATGGTGATTATGCAACAAAATCATATCTAAAAGAAAAAAACGAAGAAGCTTATCGAAATGTATTTGTCATTCATTATCCCGATGAAGAAAGAACAGCAGCAAGACCTTTAAGAACAGCACCGTGTTATGAAAGATTGAAAAATTTAGGAGCTGTCTTCGGACAAAAATTTGGTTGGGAAAGAGCAAATTTCTTTGCTACAGATGGAATGGAACAAAAAGACGACTGGTCATTTAGAAGATCTAAAT
>CACEPH010000008.1 GCA_902561465.1 uncultured Pelagibacteraceae bacterium | reverse complement strand
AAAAAAAAGAATTTCTGGTGGTTCTGGAGCAAATTCAGCCACTATAAATAAATTGCTTAAGCAATTTAAAATGATGACCAATATGATGAAAAAAATGTCTAAAGGTGATCATAAAGATGGAATACCCCCAGAAATATTTAACCAACTAAAATAAAAAGGAAAAAAAATAATGTCTATAATACAAAAATTAGTTAAAGTAGTAAATGCAGGTGATGCAAACGGTGCGAAAGAAATTATACACGATGATTTTAAATTTCTATTGCACGCATCTGGAAAAACATTGTCTAAAGATGATGTAGTTAAATGGGTTGGAATGAAAGATGTAAAACTTGATAAAGAGAGAATTCTTTTTGAAAACAACGAAGTTGGATTCATGCACGCTATTGCAAGTTTTAAGGACGGTAATAAAGAAGCAGTTATGTCCTATTACAAGTTTAAAGATGGAAAAATAGTACACCAAGAAACTGGTGCTACAAAACTTCAAAAATAAAAGAAAGGAAATATAAAAATATGCTTAAAATTAGATTATCAATGGGTGGTGCAAAAAAACGACCGATTTATAAAATTGTGATTGCTGACAGTAGATTCCCAAGAGACGGTAGATTTATTGAAAAAGTAGGTTTTTTTAACCCACTACTACCTAAAACAAAAAAAGAAAGAGTTAATTTAGAAGTAGAAAGGATAAAGCATTGGATTAGTAAAGGTGCAAAACCAACTTTAAGAGTTTCAAGAATATTAGGTGAAGCAGAAATTTATCCGATGCCTCCAAAAGGAAACAATCCGCAAAAAGCTATTCCAAAAAAAGATAGAAAAAAAGATGGTGCGGAAGCTGAAAAACCTGCAGCAGATGGAGCAAAAACTGAACCTAAAAAGGAAGAGCCAAAAGCAGCAGCGCCAAAAGTGGAACCTAAAAAGGAAGAGCCAAAAGCAGCAGCGCCAAAAGTGGAACCTAAAAAGGAAGAGCCAAAGAAAGAAGAGCCGAAGAAATAATAAATGTGGAAGGTAAGAGTATTTACTTTATATCCGGAATTGTTTCCAGGACCATTTGGAATAGGATTATATAAAAAGGCATTAGATAAAAAAATATGGTCATTGGAAGTGGTTAATATAAGAGATTATGCCATTGATAAACACAAAACTGTGGATGACACTCCTTTTGGAGGTGGAAGCGGAATGATCATGAGAGCTGACGTTGTAGCTAAAGCTTTGGATGAAAATATTTCTAATAAAGATGAATCAATAATTTATTTATCACCAAAAGGAAAAAAATTTGATCAAACTAATGTTAAAAAAATGTTAAAAAAAAATATAAATGTTATATGTGGACATTTTGAAGGAGTCGATCAACGGTTATTAGAAACAAGAAATATAGAAGAAATTAGCATTGGAGACTATGTTTTATCCGGTGGAGAGGTAGGAGCTTTTGTAATAATTGATGCAATAGTCAGACAAATTCCAGGTGTAATAGGAAATTCTGAATCACTAAAAGAAGAAAGTTTTGAAAGAAACCTTTTAGAGTATCCGCAGTATACAAAACCTCAAAATTGGGAAAAAAAGGATATTCCCGAGGTACTATTAAGCGGAGATCACGCTAAAATTAAGGGCTGGCGTTTAGATCAATCAGAGGATATAACACGACGCCGGCGTCCCGATTTATGGAAAAAATATAAAAATAAAAAATGAAGAATATAGAAGAAATAAATAAAGATAGTCTAAAAAAAATCTTAGCAAAAAGGAAATTGCCTGATTTTTTTGCAGGAGACACAATTAAAGTTGGCGTTAGGATTTTTGAAGGAAAAAGAGAAAGAGTTCAATATTTTGAAGGTGTTTGTATAGCCAAAAAAAATAGGGATATTAATTCTTCATTTACTGTTCGTAAAATTTCTTTTGGCGAAGGAGTTGAAAGAACATTTGCTTTATATAGTCCTGTTATTGGCTCAATTAAAGTAATCAGATCAGGTAAAGTTAAAAGAGCGAAACTATATTATTTAAGAGATAGAAAAGGTAAGTCAGCAAGAATTTCTGAAAAGATCAAAAAAAGTATTGGTATAGATATCTCTGAACAAGTAACCGAAAATCAACAAATGACAGAATCACAGGATAAGGAAATTGAACCAAAAAAAGAAAATCTTGCAAAAGATAAAGCTGCCGTACAAAAAACGGAACTTAAAAAAAAAGAATTAGAAACAAAAAAAAAATAATTTTTTTTTACAATGCCCCAAACTCTTTACGACAAAATTTGGAATGAACATATAGTACATCAACAAAAAGATGGAACGACTTTACTATATGTAGACAGACATCTTATTCATGAAGTAACTAGTCCACAGGCATTTGAAGGTTTAAGATTATCAAATAGAAAAGTTAGAAGACCAAATCTTACTCTGGCAGTTGCTGATCATAATGTTCCTACAACTAATCGAGCAGGTGGAATAGATGATAAAGAATCAAAAATTCAAATAGAAGAACTAGAAAAAAATTGTAAAGAATTTGATATAAAGCTTTTTGGCATGAATGATAAAAGACAAGGAATTGTTCATATCATTGGACCCGAACAAGGTTTTACTCAACCGGGAACTGTAATTGTTTGTGGAGATAGTCACACAGCAACACACGGAGCATTTGGCGCGTTAGCTTTTGGAATAGGAACATCAGAAGTTGAACATGTTTTAGCAACTCAAACCTTAATTCAAAAAAAATCAAAAAATTTTAAAATTAATGTAGTTGGTAATTTACCAACCGGTGTTACCTCAAAAGATGTTATTCTGCAAACAATAGGCAAGATAGGTACGGCAGGTGGAACCGGAATGGTAATTGAATATGCTGGACCAGTAATTGAAAATTTAAATATCGAGCAACGTATGACAATCTGCAACATGTCCATAGAAGCGGGAGCTCGTGCAGGTTTAATAGCTCCAGACGAAAAAACTATTCAATATCTAAAAGATAAACCGATGTCTCCAAAGAAGACGAGCTGGGATAAGGCCGTAGAATATTGGTCTAAACTCAAATCTGATTCAGAAGCAAGTTTTGATAAAGAAGTTGAAATAAACGGAAGCGATATAAGTCCTATGGTAACTTGGGGAACGTCACCTCAAGATGTTGTTCCTATTAATGGAATAGTTCCTGATCCAGAAAAAGAGAAAGATAAAGATAAACGAGAGTCTATGAATAGATCATTAAAATATATGGGTCTTAAACCAAATACAAAAATGACTGATATCAAAGTTGATAGGATTTTCATTGGAAGTTGTACTAATGGAAGAATAGGAGATTTAAGAGATGTTGCAAAAATTGTCAAAGGGAAAAAGATTGCTCAGCATGTTAATGCAATGATTGTTCCAGGATCAGGTTTAGTAAAACAACAAGCAGAAGAAGAACAACTAGATAAAATTTTTAAGCAAGCAGGATTTGATTGGAGAGAACCAGGGTGTTCGATGTGTTTAGCTATGAATGCTGACAAACTAAATCCTAAGGAAAGATGTGCATCTACTTCAAACAGAAATTTTGAAGGACGTCAGGGCCGTGGAGGAAGAACTCACTTGGTTAGTCCAGCGATGGCAGCAGCAGCAGCTATTAATGGACATTTAAGCGATGTTAGAAAGTTTATTAATTAACATGAGAAAATTTAATATTTTAAAAGGTATACCTGCGCATTTGCCGATGATGAATATCGATACAGATATGATAATTCCAAAGCAATTTTTAAAAACTATAAAAAGAACAGGTTTGGGAAAAAGCTTATTTTTTGAAATGCGTTATGATGATAATGGTAAAAAAATAGAAGAATTTGTTTTAAACAAAAGACCATATAATAATTCACCAATTTTAATAGTTGGAAAAAATTTTGGATGCGGCTCTTCCAGAGAACATGCTCCTTGGGCATTGTTAGACTTTGGTATTAAATGTGTAATAAGCACTAGTTTTGCAGATATTTTTTATAACAACTGCTTTAAAAATGGGATGTTGCCAATTATTTTAGAAAAGCAAAAAATTGAAGAACTAGCTCAATATTATGAAAGAAAAGAAACTATAGAAATAAATCTTTCAGAACAACAAATTATTTTTGGAAATAAAAGAATTGAATTTAAAATAGATCCTTTTAAGAAAAAATGTTTATTAAATGGCCTAGATGATATTGCTTTATCTTTAGAAAATGTAAAAAAAATATCATCTTATGAAAATGAAATAAAAAAAGATAAACCATGGATTGGTTAACATGATTAAAACAAAGAAAAGAAAAATACTATTATTACCAGGTGACGGGATTGGCCCAGAAGTCGTTTCCGAAGTAGAAAAAATTATACATTGGTTTAATAAAAAAAAATCTTTAGATTTTGAAACCGAGGAAGGACTAGTTGGTGGAGCATCTTATGAAAAACATAAAAAACCTATTACTGATGAAGTTTTCTACAAAGCTTTGGAATCTGAAGCTGTAATATTAGGTGCGGTAGGAGGTCCAAAATGGGATAACTTAGAATTTTCAAAAAGACCTGAAAGAGCTCTTTTAAAATTAAGAAAAGAACTAAAACTTTTCGCAAATCTTAGACCTGCAATTTGTTTTAAACAATTGGTTGATGCATCCAGTCTAAAACCGGAAATAGTATCAGGATTAGATATAATGATAGTGAGAGAACTTACAGGTGGTATATATTTTGGAGAACCTAGAGGAATAAAACCTATCGAAAATGGAGAAAGAAAAGGAATAAACACTCATTCATACACTAGCAGTGAAATAATTAGAGTTGCTAAGGTAGCTTTCGAACTAGCACAAAAGAGAAATAAAAAAGTTACTTCATGTGAAAAATCAAATGTTATGGAAGCAGGAATTCTTTGGCGAGAAGAAGTACAAAAAGTTAAAGATGAAGAGTACAAAAACATAGAACTAAATCATATGCTTGCGGATAATTGCGCTATGCAATTATTGAGAGACCCAAAGCAATTTGATGTAATTGTAACAGATAATTTATTTGGAGATATATTATCTGATGAAGCTGCAATGTTAACTGGATCATTGGGCTTACTACCATCTGCCTCTTTAGGAGCTAAAGATAAAAATGGTAAAATGAGATCTATGTATGAACCTGTTCACGGGTCAGCACCAGATATTGCTGGTACAGGAAAAGCTAATCCAATAGCAACTATCCTTAGTTTTTCTATGGCTCTTAGATATTCATTAGATTTAGAGAAAGAAGCAGATAACTTAGATCAAGCAGTTCAAAAAGTTCTTGATGACGGTCTAAGGACAAAAGATATTTTATCTAAAGGTAAAAAAGAAGTATCCACCGTACAAATGGGTGATGCAATAATTTCAAAACTTAAATAGTATCTAGCCCAATGAATATAAAAAATGTTGTAGTCATTGGCTCAGGAACCATGGGAAGCGGAATTGCGGCTCAGTTGTGCAATGCAAATATCCCAGTAACTTTGCTAGATTTAAAGACAGAAATTTCAAAAAAAGCAAAAGAAAAAATTCTTGAATCTAGACCACCATTATTAATTGATAAAAGCAAAATTGATAATATTAAAGTTGGGAATATAGAAGAGGATTTTGATATTATTAAAAAAGCCGATTGGGTTGTAGAAGCAGTAGTTGAGAGAATAGACATTAAACACAATCTTTATGAAAAAATATCAAAAACAAGAAAAAAAGATTCAATAATTTCATCAAATACATCAACTATTCCTTTGAAAGTTTTATCTGCCAAAATGTCAAATATAGATAAAAAGGATTTTTGCATTACACACTTTTTTAATCCAGTTAGATACATGGGTTTGTTAGAAATTGTTAGCGAGGAGATAAATGATACAAAAAAAATAAACTTTTTAAAAAATTTTTGTGAAGAAAATTTAGGCAAAGGTGTAATTATTTGTAAAGACACTCCGGGTTTTTTAGGCAACAGAGTTGGTGTTTATGCTATGCAAGTAGCAATGACTGAAGCCATTAAAATGAAACTAGATATAGAAGAAGCCGATGCAGTTTTTGGAAGACCTATGGGCATTCCTAAAACGGGAGTTTTTGGTTTATATGATTTGATCGGTATAGATTTAATGGCAGATGTTTTAAAAAGCTTTGTAAAAGAATTGCCAAAATCTGATGTCTTTCATGAAGTAGCTCAAGAAATTCCATTAATAAAAAATTTAATTGAAACTGGTTATACTGGCAGAAAAGGAAAAGGTGGATTTTATAGAATGAACAAAAAAGATGGAAAGAAAATACTAGAAGCAATTAATTTAATTAGTAAAGATTACTCTCCATCTAAAAAAATTGATCTTAATATTGATGAAAAAATAAATTTAAAAGAGCTTGTTTCAAGAAATGATAAATACGGAAAATATGCCTGGTCTGTTATTTCAAAAATTATTCTTTATGCATCTTCTTTAGTCCCTAATGTTACAAAAGATTATAATAATATTGATGAGGCAATGAGACTTGGTTTTAATTGGACTAAAGGACCTTTCGAAATGCTTGAAGAGCTCGGAGTAAAATTTTTTGTAGAAAAAGATAGTCAATTAAAATCTAATAAATTTATAAAAAATCTTTACGAAAAAAAAACTGAAACTTTTTACGAAAAAAGACAAATTTATACAAGTTTAGAAACTTTAGGAAAAATAAAACAGTCAGCAAAAGTTAATAAAAATAATAAGTCAGCGTTTATATATGAACATAAAGATTACAAAATTGTAGAATTTAACACTAAAGCCAATACTTTGGATTACGACTCAATGGATGCATTAAAAAAAGCGACTGACAAAAATATGATCATTATTAATGAGGGGATGCAATTTTCGGCTGGTGTTAATTTGAATTATGTTATGGATTTTGCAAAAGAAAAAAATTGGAAAGCTATTGAAAAGTTTATTCACCATTTTCAGATGACGTGTAAACAATTAAAATATTGCAATAATGTTGTTGTTTCCGCACCTTCAGGCTTAGCTTTGGGGGGAGGTTTTGAAGTTTTAGTTCAAAGCGATTATGTAGTTGCACACACTAATATTGTAACAGGATTAGTCGAAACAATCGTAGGATTAATACCTGCTGGAGGAGGAACTACAAATATGTTGTGGAGATGGATGCAAGCTCAAGAAGCTAAAAAAGATCCCGATTTTGCTCCACAAAAAGTATTTGATATTATTGGTTACGGTAAGACAGCTACTTCACCAATAGAGGCGATGCCTCTTAAGTTTTTGTTAGATAAAGATAAAAGCATTATGAATAGAAACAAGCTACTTTCAGCTTCTCAGGATTTAATAGATGAGAAAAAAGATGGGTATAAACCTCCGAAACAGCCAACTTTTAAGTTATCAGGAAGCCAAGTTAGAGGTAAAATGTTTCAAACACTTGAAAAACTTTTCAAAGAAAAGAAAATTTTGGAGCATGGAATGGAAGTTGGAAAAAAATTAGCTTTTGTATTAAGCGGCGGTAATACCACAGTTAATAAAGAATTATCAGAAGATGACATGTATGCTTTAGAACTAGATGCGTTTGTTAAACTTATTGAAATGAAAAAAACTCAAGCTAGAATAAAACATACACTTTCAACAGGAAAACCTTTGGTGAATTAATGGCAACTTATAGAGCACCAGTAGATGATATGATGTTTCTTTTCGAGAAGTTGAGAGATAATTCTCATTATAATTCACTTGAAAAATATAAAGAAGTTAACCCTGATCTTGCAAAAGATATTTTGGAACAAGCAGCTAAGTTAACCGAGAATCTTATATTGCCATTAGCTAAATCTGGTGATGAGAAACCTGCTAAGTTGGAAAATGGAGTAGTAAGAACTCCACCAGGATATAAAGAAGCTTACAAAAAATTTATTGAAGATGGTTGGGTTTCTTTATCTTGTGATCCAGAGTATGGCGGTCAAGGAATGCCAAAAACGATCAGTTCATTCTTTGATGAAATGCTTTCTGCAGCAAGTCTTTCTTTTAAACTTTATAGTGAACTTAGTATTGGTGCATATAACTGCATACATCGTCACGGAGATGACTCAATAAAGAAAAAGTTTCTTCCTAATATGGTTAAGGGGACTTGGAGCGGAACAATGTGCTTAACAGAACCAGTTTGTGGGACAGATTTAGGATTATTAAAAACAAAAGCAGTAGAACAGTCAGATGGTACTTATAAAGTAACTGGTCAAAAAATTTTTATTACTTCTGGTGATCAAGATCTAACCGAAAACATTATCCATCTAGTTCTCGCGAGAACTCCAGATGCGCCTTCAGGAACAAAAGGAATTAGTTTATTTTTAGTTCCAAAAGTCCAAGTGAAAGAAGATGGTGCTCTAGGCTCAAGAAATGGCGTTTCTACGAATTCAATTGAAAGCAAAATGGGAATTAGGGGATCTGCCACATGTGTTTTAAATTTTGATAATGCCGTTGGGCACATGATTGGACCAAAAAATAAGGGACTAAGCTCAATGTTTACCATGATGAATTTGGAAAGAATTGTTGTGGGGCTTCAAGGATTAGGATTATCTGAAATCGCATATCAAAATGCTTTAAATTATTCGAAAGAGAGAAAACAAGGAAAATCTAATAGCAGCAAAACAAAAAATGGAGCAGATCTAATCATCGATCATGCTGACATCAGGAGATCATTATTAAACATGAAATCAATTATAGAAGGTGAGAGAGCTTTAAGTTTTTGGCTAGCTCAACAAACAGAAGTTAGCTTGCATCATAAAGATGATAAAATTAAAGAAGAAGCTTTAGACTTTGTTTCTCTAATGACTCCAGTTGTTAAGTCATTATTTAGTGATATGGGAATGGAAATTACTAGCGAAGCTATGCAAATTTTTGGTGGATATGGTTATACAAAAGATCAAGGTATAGAACAACTTTACAGAGATAATAGAATTACACCAATATACGAAGGAACAAATTCTGTTCAGGCGATTGATTTGGTTTTTAGAAAACTTGTTAACAAAGACAAAGATATTATAGGCCGTTATGTTAAATTAATTGAAACAGAAATTAAAAAAAATAAAAATCAAAAAAATATAAAACCACTAGCTGATAAGTTAGACAAATATTTAAAATTAACAGTGGATTTCACAAATTGGATAAAAGATAAAATGAAAAATTCCAAGGATGATGTAAGTGCAGCCTGCAATGATTATTTAAAGGTATTGGGTTTAATCGCGCTGGCTTACTCTTGGCTTAAAGTATTAGATGTTAGTTATAAAGAACTAAGTAAAAATAAGAAGTTTTTTGAAGACAAAATTAAAACTGCAAATTTTTTCTTTAACCGAGTTTTACCTAGAATAGATTCCCATTATAAATCTGCAATTTCTGGAAGTAAGTATATAATGGATTTTAAATTTAATTAAAATGGAATATCAAAGTTCACTTCATAAGAAGTTGCACGACGGTGTTTTTGTATTTACTGCAGAAACAACACCTCCTGACGCTTCAAGCAAAGAAACTTTATTAAAAAAAATAGAGCCATTAAAAGATATAGCAGATGCTATTAATGTTACGGATAGTCCAGGTGCAAAAGTTCATATGTCTGCACTTACTGCTGCAATTATTTTAGCTCAAAATGATATTGATCCAATATTACAATTAACAGTTCGAGACCGTAACCGATTAGCTATTCAGGGTGATTTGGTTGGAGCTTCGGCATTGGGCGTTCATAATATTCTTTGTTTATCAGGTGATGACCCGAAGGTAGGAGACCAACCCGAAACAAAATCTGCTAAAGATATTGATAGTAAAACTTTAGTTGCTACAGCTAATATGATGAGAAAAGATAAAAAATTTCCATCAGGAAGAACTATTGATCCAGCCCCCAAATTATTCATAGGAGGAGCTGAAGTTCCTTCAAAAGGAAAACCAGACATTGAAAAAATTTTAGGGAAAATTAAAAATGGAATTGATTTTTTTCAAACCCAGTATGTTTTTGAAGAAAAAAAATTAAAAGAATATATGAAAGTTTTAGAAGATGGCGGAATTCTAGAAAAAACATCATTTTTAATTGGTTTAGGTCCATTTGCTTCAGCAAAAAGTGCCAAATGGATGAACGACAACTTATTCGGAGTAGATGTTCCTGATAAAATTGTTAAAAGATTAGAGATGGCAAAAGATCAAAAGGAAGAAAGTAAAAAAATTTGTCTTGAATTAATTCAAATTTTTCGCGAAATTAAAGGAGTTAAAGGAATTCATTTAATGGGACATAAAAAAGAAGAAGTAATTGCAGAAATTATAAAAGAATCTAAAATAAGTTAATTTGTTATGAGTCATTACGATAAAAATCTTGATAAAAATAATGCGAATTTTGTTCCATTAACACCATTGTCTTTTCTTGAAAGAGCCAAGGATATTTATCCTAATTACGAGGCATTGGTTTATGAAGAGCGAAAATATACTTGGTCTGAAATTTATAAAAGATGCATTAAATTTGCTAGCGCACTAGAAAAAATTGGAATCACCAATGGAGACACAGTTTCTGTTATGGCATGTAATACCCCTGAAATTTTTGAAGCACATTATTCAGTTCCTATGACTGGGGGAGTACTGAATACTATTAATATAAGACTAGATGCTAAAACTGTAGGATATATTCTGGAGCATAGCGATGCGAAAGTATTGATTGTAGACAGACAATTTCACGAAGTAGTAAAAAAAGCATTAAGCACTATAAAAAAAAAAATTATTATTATTGATATAAACGACAAATATGCAGATCAATCTAAATTGAAAAAAATTGGAGATTTAGAATATGAAACATTTTTAAATACGGGAGATGAAAGTTATATTTGGAAAAAACCCGAAGATGAATGGCAAGCCATTTCATTAAGTTATACATCAGGCACGACAGGTAATCCTAAGGGAGTTGTGTACCATCATAGAGGAGCATACTTAATGTCTACAGGAAGTGCGGTAGCATGGAATATGCCAAACAGATTAAATTTTTTATGTATTGTTCCTATGTTCCATTGTAATGGTTGGTGTTACCCTTGGACAGTTCCAATGTTAAACGGCAAAACGATATGCCTTAGAAATATTGTTGTTAAGAAAATTTTTGATTTAATTGAAAAGCATAATGTAACTCATTTTGGGGGAGCGCCAATAGTTTTAAATATGATAACAGGTGCAGCTGAAAGCGAAAGAAAAAAACTTAAAAATAAGGTTCATGTATTAACCGCAGGAGCTCCACCTCCGAGTGTTATTTTTAAGAAAATGAAAAATCTTGGCTTTGAGGTAATGCACGTTTATGGATTAACAGAAACTTATGGACATATCACACAGTGTGCATGGAATGATGAATGGAATAATTTTGAAGAAGAAAAACAAAATGAAATTAAAGCGAGACAAGGAGTGAGATATCCTAATACCGAGGGTGTTGATGTTATGGATCCAGAAACTATGAAATCAGTTCCTAAGGACGGGAAAACAATGGGCGAAATAATGATTAAAGGAAATATTGTAATGAAAGGTTATTATAAAGACAAAGAAGCAACGGATAAAGCAATGAAAGATGGATGGTTTCACTCTGGAGATTTAGCAGTTATTCATCCAGATGGTTATGTAAAAATTCAAGATAGATCGAAGGATATAATTATTACTGGTGGAGAAAATGTCTCATCTATTGAAATAGAAAATACCTTAGCAAAACACCCTTCAGTATCCATTGCAGCTGTAGTATCAAAACCAGATGAAAAATGGGGAGAAGTGCCCTGCGCATTTATTGAAACTGTAAAAGATAAGCCAGTTACAGAAAAAGAATTAATTAGTTTTTGTAAAGAAACTTTAGCAAGTTTTAAAGTTCCGAAAAAAATAGAATTTTGTGAATTACCAAAAACATCAACAGGAAAAATTCAAAAATTTGAATTAAGAAAGAAAGCTAAGGAGATCAACTGAATTTCGAAGTAGACCAAAAAGATGTTTTTGCATCTACTGGTGGATTAGATTTTGATGTTAAGAAACCGGTAATTGTTTTAATGCACGGTAGCGGTCTTACCCACATAGTTTGGTCTTTACATGAGCAATTTCTTTCCACGAATGGTTATAGTGTTTTGTCTGTAGATTTACCTGGTCATGGTAGCTCTGAAGGACCAGCAATAAAATCAATCGAAGGAATATCTGAATGGATTAAAAAATCCATGGAAAAATTAAAAATTAATGAAATTTCATTCATTGGTCATTCCCAAGGCTGTTTAGTTGGACTTGAGTTTGCTTCTCGTTTTCCAAAATTAATTAAAAGTTTAGTTCTTGTTGGTGGATCATATGAGTTGCCAGTTAACCCTACTTTAATTGATTATGCAGATGGAGGTGACATGAAATCAGTAGAGCTTATGATGAAATGGGGTTATGAAGGTGTAAAAAAATTTATAGGAGGAAACCCAGTACAAAAAATTATCAATTCACCAAGACAGGTCCAAGAAGGATTGGCAGTAGATCTTAGAGCGTGCAATGATTATAAAAATGGTTTAAAAGCTGCGGCAAATATAAGTTGTCCCACGCTTTGTATATTAGGAGACAAAGATAAGATGGTCCCATTAGAAAAAGGAAAAAAAATGGTTGAAAGTATTAAAAATTCTCAACTAGAGGTACTGAAAGAGTGTGGTCATATGATTGTATTTGAAAAAGCTTTTGAAATGAGAGAAATTGTCAAAAATTTTGTACAAAAAAATCACAAATAATAATTATGAAAAAATTTTATATTGCAAAAGCAAGACGATTGAGAGGGACTCCTTTTTCAAACAGAATAGAGAATCAGGGCTTAACTTCTTATACTGTTTATAATCACATGCTTTTGCCTGCTGGATTTGAAGGAACAGCAAAAGAGTACTCTCACCTAAAGGAACACGTCCAAGTCTGGGATGTTGCTGCTGAAAGACAAGTTCAGATAGTAGGAAAAGATTCTGCAAAATTGGTACAACTAATGACTTGTAGAAATCTTTCAAAGTCAAAAGTTGGAAGATGTTATTATGCTCCAATAATTGATGAACAAGGTAAAATGATAAATGATCCTATTGTTTTAAAATTAGATGAGAATAAGTGGTGGATATCATTAGCAGATTCAGATGTAGGACTTTATGCTAAGGGACTAGCAAGCGGTTTAAAACTCCAAGCCGAAGTTAGCGAACCAGATGTAAATATATTAGCTGTTCAAGGACCAAAATCATTTAAATTAATGGAAAAAGTTTTTGGTAAAAAAATAACCGAACTTAAATTTTTTAGTTTTGATTATTTTAAATTTAAAGGAAACAAATTTTTTATAGCTCGTTCAGGATGGTCCAAACAAGGTGGATATGAAATTTATGTAGAAAATCGAGAAGCAGGATTAAATTTATATGACGAATTATTTCTAGTTGGAAAAGAGTTTAACGTAAAACCTGGATGCCCAAATTTAATTGAAAGAATTGAAAGTGGACTTTTATCATGTGGTAACGATTTCGACAATAATGATAATCCCTTTGAGTGTGGATTTGATAAATATATAGATATCGAGTCTGATATTAATTATTTGGGAAAAAAAGCTTTAGTCCAAATTTCAAAAGCAGGCATTAAAAGAAAACTTATGGGTGTTAAAATAGATTTAGATAAAATAGAAATGATGGAGGAGCGCTCTCTACAAAATGGAAAAAGTTTAGTAGGGCATTTAAGATCAGCTGTTTATTCAACACATTTCAAAAAAGTGGTAGGAATCGCAATGATAAAAAAAGAATATTGGGATAAAAAAACTTCTTTTGAGTTGGAAGTTGGTGATAAAAAAACCAAAGGTACAATTTGTGATTTACCATTCAATGATAAGTGAATACACAAAAAGTGATATTTCTAAAATCCTATATGTTATTAATGAAGCTTCACTAAAATACAAAGGCGTTATTCCGAATAATTGTTGGCGCGATCCTTACATGTCCGAACAAGAATTAATCGATGAATTTAATAGTCAAGTTCATATGTTTGGTTATCATAAAAATGAGAAATTAGTAGGAGTCATAGGAGTTCAAGAAGTGAAAGAAGTTATTCTTATAAGACATGCTTATACTTTATCTTCACATCAAGGCAAAGGAGTCGGAAGCGCATTACTAGAGTATTTATTAAAAAAAAATAAAAACTCGCGTTTGTTAGTTGGTACTTGGAAGAATGCTACTTGGGCAATTCGATTTTATGAAAAATTTGGTTTTATTACTCATTCAAAAGATGAAACAAATTTATTACTTAAAAAATATTGGAAAATACCATCAAAACAAATTGATAATTCAATAGTCTTAGAAAAAGCTTGAAATGTTCTAGAATTGGTTACAAAACAATAGTAATACTTTACTTATATGAATATAGCAATTGTTGGAGCGACAGGGAACGTCGGTAGAAAACTTTTAGAAGTTATAGAAAAACTAAATTTTGAATTTAGTGATTTATATCTTATTGCTTCCGATAAAAGCATTGGAAAAAAAATAACTTTTAAAGGAAAAACCTATTCTATTGTAGGTCTTAGTGATTTTGATTTTTCAAAAGTGAAAATAGCTTTCTTTTCAGCTGGAAGCACTATAGCAGAAAAATGGGCACCTATTGCTGCAAAAAAAACTATTGTAATTGATAATTCAAAAATTTTTAGAATGGATAAAGAAATTCCTTTAGTGGTTCCAGAAGTCAACGAGGATACTTTAAAAAACTATAAAAATAAAAATATTATTTCTAATGCCAATTGTTCAACTATTCAATTAGTTTTAGCTCTAAAACCTTTGCATGATCAATTTAAAATTAAAAGAGTCATTGTTTCAACTTATCAATCTGTATCGGGTGCAGGAAATGCTCATATGAATGAATTAGAAGAACAAAGTAAAAAAGTTTTAGATAAAAAAGAAGTAAGTTCAAAAAATTTTACAAAACAAATAGCTTTTAATGTTATTCCACACATAGATTCTTTTATGGAAGATCGTTATACAAAAGAAGAATGGAAAATGACTGTTGAGACAAAAAAAATTTTAGATCCAAACATATCTTTAAGTGCAACGTGCGTCAGAGTTCCTGTGTTTGTTGGGCACGCAGAATCAGTGAATATTGAATTTGGCTCTGAAGTTGATGCTAAAAAAGTTAGAAAATGTTTAGAAAAAGCATCTGGATGTAAAGTTGTAGATGAAACCAAAGATGGAGGTTATATCACACCAGTTGAATCAAGCGGTGACTTTGTAACATACATTTCAAGAATACGAGATGATCAGACACAAAAAAATTCTATAAATATGTGGATAGTATCAGACAATTTGCTTAAAGGTGCTGCTCTAAATGCTGTTCAAATTGCAAATGCTTTGATTAAAAAATATATTAAGTAAATAATGATTGATTCAAACAATCCATTATCACCTCATCTTCAAATTTATAGATGGCAAATATCATCTTTGCTTTCAATAGCGCACAGAATTTCAGGCGTTATAAATCTACTAGCATTGTCCTTAATATTTTTTTGGTTGATACTTTTAAGTTTAGGTGAAAGTAATTACGAATTATTTTTATTAATAATTAATAGTTTTTTTGGAAAATTTATATTAATTGGATTTACTTGGTCTATGAGTTTCCATTTATTAAGCGGCCTAAGACACCTATTTTGGGATCTAGGCTATGGATTTGAAATTAAAACTGCAAATATTTCTGGGATAGTTGTAATTGTTTCATCTTTAATTATGACAATTATATTTTGGCTATTAGCAAGAGGTTTTATTTAAATGAACGAAACGCGAAAATGGATTTTACATAGGATAAGTGCAATAATTTTAGCACCATTATATGTTTGGCTCTATTTTTCATTAATTTCACTTTCAACAAAAAATTATTCAGAAGCCATTTATTTTTTTAAAAATCCATTATTTGGATTTTTAACAATCATAGTATTTTTTGTTGGTTTTTTTCATGCCAAAATTAGTTTAGGTGAGATTTTTGAAGACTATATTCATAATAAAAAAATCAAAAATGTCGCAAATCTTTTGGTTACAATATTGAGTATAATAATTCCTTTAACAATTTTAATTTTATTTATATATAAAATTTAATGAGCACATATAAAATAATTGATCATGAATACGATGTTTTAGTCGTGGGAGCAGGAGGTGCTGGGCTAAGAGCTGCTGTTGGATTAAGTGAATCTGGTTTAAAAACAGCATGTGTTTCTAAAGTTTTTCCAACAAGAAGCCATACAGCTGCCGCACAAGGAGGAATTTCTGCAGCTTTAGGAAATGCAGGAGAAGACGATTGGCGTTGGCATATGTACGATACAGTAAAAGGGTCTGATTGGTTAGGAGATCAGGATTGCATCGAATATCTTTGCAAAGAAGCTCCACAAGCCGTTATTGAGCTCGAACATTATGGGGTACCGTTTAGTAGAACCAAAGATGGAAAAATATATCAAAGAGCTTTTGGAGGTATGACAAAAAATTATGGCAATGAACCAATTCAAAGAACGTGTGCAGCCGCAGACAGAACGGGGCATGCAATATTACATACTTTGTACGGACAAGCTCTTAAACATAAGACAGAATTTTTTATTGAATATTTTGCATTAGATTTATTAATGAAAAATGGTGAATGCAAAGGCGTTCTTGCATGGAATTTAAATGATGGAACAATTCATCGATTTAGATCACATATTACTATTTTAGCTACAGGGGGTTATGGTAAAATTTATTATTCTGCTACCGCTGCACACACATGTACAGGAGATGGGAATGGTATGGTTTTACGAGCAGGATTGCCATTACAAGATATGGAGTTTGTTCAATTTCACCCGACCGGTCTTTATGGAATTGGTTGTTTAATTTCAGAAGCTGTTAGAGGTGAAGGAGGATTCTTGCTAAATTCTAAAGGTGAGCGTTTTATGGAAAAATATGCTCCTACAGCTAAAGATCTTGCATCAAGAGATGTTGTAAGCAGATCAATGGCTATAGAAATTAATGAAGGTAGAGGAATAGGAGAAAATAAAGATCATTTGCATTTACATATTGATCATATAGATCCAAAAATTATAGAAAATCGTTTACCTGGTATCTCAGAATCAGTGGAAACTTTTGTTCACAGAGATGTAACAAAGGAAGCAATACCTGTTGTACCCACCGTGCATTATAACATGGGAGGAATACCAACAAATTATAAAGCAGAAGTTTTAACTTCTAATGGTAGTGAGAAAACAGTACCTGGATTAATGGCAATAGGAGAAGCTGCATGTGTTTCGGTGCACGGTGCAAATAGACTTGGTTCAAATTCATTAATTGATCTAGTAGTTTTTGGTAAAGCGGCAGCCAGAAGAGCTACAGAAATTGTAAAACCTAATTCTCCTCATGAAGAAATTTCTAAAAATGAAACAGATAAATCTCTTAGCAGATTTGATAAATTAAGAAACGGAAATGGATCTAATAAAACATCCGAGTTGAGACTATCAATGCAAAAAACAATGCAATCAAAATGTGCAGTATTTAGGACAGAGAAAACATTAAAGGAGGGAACTAAAGAAATTAAAAAACCTTTAGTTGGAATGGATTCTGTATGCGTAAAAGATAAGTCTTTAGTTTTTAATACTGATTTAATGGAAACATTGGAATTTGATAATTTAATTCGCCAAGCAATTACTACAATGGAGTCTGCGTTCCATAGAAAAGAAAGTCGGGGAGCGCACGCAAGAGAAGATTTCCCTAAGAGAGATGATGAAAATTATATGAAACATACTTTAAGTTGGCACGATGGAAAAGAAGTTAAAATTAATTATCGTGCAGTTAATTTATCAACTTTGACTAATGATGTTCAAACTTTTCCGCCAAAAGAGAGAGTTTATTAATGGTACAATTTAATCTCCCTAAAAATTCTAAAATTTTAAAAGGGAAATATTTTAAGGATAAAACCGGATCTTCAAATTTAAAAGTAGTTCACGTTTATAGATGGGACCCCACAAAAAATGAAAATCCAAGAGAAGACACTTTCGAGGTAGATTTAAATTCATGTGGAAATAAAGTTTTAGATATTTTAAATAAAATTAAAAATGAAATAGATTCAACATTAACATTTAGAAGATCATGCGCTCATGGCGTGTGCGGGTCTTGCGCAATGAATGTTGATGGGATTAATACTTTATCATGTATGAAATCTCATAAAGATATAAAAGGAGATTTACGCATTTTTCCTTTACCTCATCTAAAAGTTGTAAAAGATTTGGTAGCTGACTTAAGCACTTTATACAAACAATATGAATCAATAGAACCTTGGTTAAAGTTTAAAAAATCTACATCAAAAAAAAATGAAATTAGCCAATCTAAAGAAAATAGAGAAAAACTTGATGGCTTATATGAATGTATTATGTGTGCCTGTTGCTCAACTTCTTGTCCAAGCTATTGGTGGAATGGAGAGAGCTATTTAGGTCCAGCTGTTTTGCTTCAAGCCTATCGTTGGATTTCTGATAGCAGAGATGAAGAAAAAAAGGAAAGATTAAAAATGGTAGCTGACAAACTTAAATTATATAGGTGTCATACTATAATGAACTGCACAAGTTCGTGTCCAAAAGGCTTAAATCCAGCAAAGGCCATAGGATCAATTAAAAAAATGCTTGCAACAAGCTAGAAGCTTAATTAAATCATTTTAAATAGAAATGAATTTAATTGAACATTTTATAAATGGAAAAATAACCAAAGGATCTTCGAAAAAAACGTCCAAGGTATTTAATCCAGCCACGGGTGAACAAATTGCTGAAGTTAACTTGGCTTCCAAAGCTGATTTAAACTTAGCAGTCGAAAAAGCAAAAAAAGCATTTATAGAATGGTCCAAAAAGCCACCCGCACAGAGAGCAAGAGTTATATTTAAATTTAAAGAATTAATAGAAAAAAATTCAGACGAATTAACAAAGCTTATAGTTTTAGAGCATGGAAAGGTTTATGAAGATGCCAAGGGTTCATTAACAAGAGGTTTAGAAGTTGTTGAGTTTGCATGTGGGATACCTCATCTCCTTAAAGGAGAATTTACTGAAAATGTTGGAACTGATGTTGATAGCTGGTCAATTAGACAGCCGCTAGGAGTTTGTGCTGGTATTACACCTTTTAATTTTCCTGCAATGGTTCCGATGTGGATGTTCCCAATTGCTATAGCTTGTGGAAATACATTTGTGTTAAAGCCCTCAGAAAAAGATCCTTCTTGCTCGATCAAACTAGCAGAATTATTTAAAGAAGCTGGATTACCTGATGGAGTTTTTAATGTTGTTAACGGAGATAAAGAAGCAGTTGATGCATTATTAACAAATAAAGATGTAGCAGCTATAAGCTTTGTTGGATCTACACCAATTGCAAAATATATTTATGAAAATGCTGCTAAAAATGAAAAACGAGTTCAAGCTTTAGGTGGAGCAAAAAATCATTGTGTTGTAATGCCAGATTGCGATCTTGATCAAGCAGTTAATGGCTTAATGGGTGCAGCATATGGGTCTGCCGGCGAAAGATGTATGGCCCAATCAGTTGCAGTAGCAGTTGGTAAAGTTGGAAATGAACTTGTAAACAAACTTGCTAAAAAAGTTGAATCATTAAAAATAGGTCCTGGTTTAGATAAAAATTCAGAAATGGGACCATTAGTTACAAAAGAACATTTAGAAAAAGTTAGAGGATATGTTGACCTTGGAGTAAAAGAAGGTGCAAAACTTGTTGTCGATGGAAGAAACATAAAACTGCAAGGCTATGAAAAAGGATTTTATATTGGCGGATGTTTATTTGATAATGTGGAAAAAAAAATGAGAATTTACAAAGAAGAAATATTTGGCCCTGTGCTTTCAGTTGTTAGAGTAAAAGACTTTGAATCTGCTGTAAATTTGGTAAACGATCATGAGTTTGGAAACGGAACAAGTATATATACTCGCGATGGTGATGTTGGAAGAACTTTTGCTAGTAAAATTAAAATTGGAATGGTTGGTATAAACATACCGATACCAGTGCCAGTTGCTTATCATTCTTTCGGAGGTTGGAAAAGATCCTTATTTGGAGATCAACATATGCATGGACCTGAGGGAGTTAGATTTTATACAAAATTAAAAACTATAACTTCAAAATGGCCTTCTGGAATAAAAACTGATCCTGATTTTGTAATGCCAACATTGAAATAACTTATATGAAAAAAAAAATTTCATTAATAGGAGCTGGTCAAATCGGCGGAACACTTGCTCATCTTATCAGCGTTAAAGAACTTGCAGATGTTGTTCTTTTTGATGTATCCGAGGACGTTGCAAAAGGTAAAGCTTTAGATATAGCTCAATCCACCTCAGTTGATGGTTTTGATGTTAATCTTATAGGAACTAGTAATTATGAAGATATAAAAAATTCTGATGTAATCATAATTACAGCTGGCGTTCCTAGAAAACCAGGAATGAGTAGAGATGATTTATTGGGAACTAATTTAAAAATAATAAAACAGGTAAGCGAAGGGATAAAAAAAAATTCTCCTAATGCTTTTGTTATTTGTATTACAAATCCCCTAGATATTATAGTCATGGCGCTACAAAAGTATTCAGGCTTACCAAAGAATAAAGTTGTAGGGATGGCTGGAATTTTAGATTCTTCAAGATTTAAATATTTTTTATCTCAGGAACTCAAGGTTCCTGTTAAAGATATAAACACTTTAGTTTTAGGTGGGCACGGAGACACAATGGTACCATTACCAGATCACACAACAGTTAATGGCAAACCATTAAAGCAATTAATTAAAGATGTGAAATTAGAAAAGATAATTGATAGGACCCGAAAAGGTGGTGCTGAAATTATAAAATTTTTAGAAAAAGGTTCAGCATATTACGCTCCAGCAGCTTCAGGAGTAGAAATGGCAGAATCTTACATTAAGGATATGAAAAAAACTCTGCCCTGCGCAAGCTATCTTAATGGAGAGTATGGCGTAAAAAATTTATATGCAGGTGTTCCTGTAATAATTGGAAAAAATGGAGTAGAAAAAGTTGTAGAAGTTAAGCTATCTGATAAGGAAAAAGAACAATTTAATTTATCAATTAAGGCTGTTCAAGAATTATATAAAACAGCACAAAAGATAGATCCAGAACTATAAATTTTTATTTTTTTACTAAAACGAGTTTTCTCCCCATAGCAAAAATTTTTGGAAAAGATTTAGTTAAGATTAAATCCATAATATCTAATAGTTTGATAAAAAAATTATTCATAGGTATATAAAAAGTTTTAGAAGAAACGCCACCAGAATTTAAAAAAATAAGACATTCTGTTAACTTTTCATATTTTATTTCAAAATGGTTTCCTAAATTTTTATTAAAATCATCTTTATTATCGAATATAAGATGTGGTACAGCAATATTACCTGCCCAAATGTCATGCTCATCACTTTTTGGTTCTTTTTCATCCCAAACATTCATAGTAAAATCAAAACCTTCGTGTTTCATAATGATCGTTGCTAATTGAAAGGCGATTGAGCAATAGGATTCGAATACTATTAATTTGCCTCCCTTTTTTAAAATTCTATTCACCTCTCTGAAAAATTTAATTGGATATGGAATATGATGAATCATATTTGAAGCAATGACAAAATCAAAAGTTTCACTATCAAATTTAGTATTTTGAGCATCAATATTTTTATAGTCAAGATGTTCATGATTACTTAAATCTGAAATTTTAAAATTTTTACTTTTTATAAATTCTTTTGAAAATCCTGGGCCCGAACCAAGTTCTACACCAAAATCATTAGGTTTGATAAATTCGTTCATCCAATCAAATCTTTTTTTTAGCAAGAATTTTAAGTTTTTAGATTTGCTTTCTTTAAATAGCTTTATTGCCGCTTCAACATTTCCAATGTTTTTCATTTTATTTTCTTCTTTGGAAAATTGTATTTTATTTAAAATTTTTAACATAAAATTTATTTTAAATAGCTATATAAAAAAATTAGTAACTGATATAAAAAGGAATATAAACTTTTTATTTGATAATCATATAATTAATTCTAAATGAATTTAAAAATATTAAAATCTAATTTTTTATATATTGCTTTTATTGGTATTTTCGCATTTCTAATTAATTGGATGAGTGGAAACCTAGGTGTTATGCCAATAGACACCTTTGCTTTTTTTGATACCGGTTTTAGTATTCTTAAAGGCAAGTATCCAATTAGAGATTTTTGGATATTCCAAGGTTTGTTTGTTGATTATCTTCAGGCTTTATTTTTTTTAATATTAGGGTCTAAGTGGTCTTCATATGTAATACACGCTTGCTTTTTTAATATTTTAATTTCACTAGTTACATATTTTACGTTTACTAATTTAAATCTTAGTAAATTTTACAGTTTTCTTTACGCACTAAGTGTCGCGACACTTTGTTATCCAGTCTCTGGAACGCCGTTTGCATATCAACATTCGTTTGTATTATCTTTAATTTCAATTTTTTTAATTTGTTTAGCAATTAAAAAACAATCAAATATTTTGTGGTTTTTGTTACCAGTGACAATGGTTTTGGCATTTTTGTCTCAACAAACCCCTTCTTCTTATATTAATTTAGTTTTAATAATTATAATTTTCTATTACTTTTTTTCAAAAAAGAATTTAAATAATTTTAAATTTTTTATATCTGGAAGTTTTTTTATTTTATTTTGTTTTGCAATATTTCTAACAATTTCCAAGACACCATTGAAAGATTTCGTTTATCAATATATTTTATTTCCACTTACAGTTGGAGGCGCCAGAATTACAGACGATCAATCAGCTTTTACTAGTTTAGTAGATCAATTAAATTTTAATCGATTAATAGGCGATTTTAAGTTTATCCATATTTTTTTAGCACCACTTATATTTGTAACTTTAAAAAATGCATTTAATAAGTTTAAAAAAATAGATAATTATCTAATTTTAATAAATTCATTAGTTATAGTTTCAACTTTTTTATTTATTTTTCATCAATTAATTACAGCTAATCAAATATTTATTTTTGCACTGATACCAATTTTATCAGGATTTTTACACATCAACCTAGATACCATTAATAGCAAATATTATTTTAAGTTATTCGTGATTATAGTTGTTGCAATATCTACATTTAAATATCATTACAGATTTAATTTAGATAGAAAATTTATGGATCTAGAAAATATAAATTTAGAAAAAGCTATACCAGCCTCTGCGTTAAGTTCTAAGTTAAAAAATTTAAAATGGATTACGCCTTTAGAATATTCTAAAAATCCAAATAAAGAATTATTATTCATCAATGAAGCCATTGAACTTTTAAGAAAAGATCAAAGAAAAAAAGTTGTAATTACCCATTATCAATTTTTTTCTCTTGTTTTGGATGAAGATTTAAATATTTTAAATAGGTGGTATCTTGATCATAATACCCATCCCACTGAAAATCATAAGTATTTTAATTATTATAAAGATTTCGTAAATAAAAATTTAGAAAAAAATAACATTAAAGTTATTTATTTGGTAAGTTTTACCGAAAAAGAAATGGAATTTGATAGGATAAAAATATACTTTCCAGAAAAGTGTTTCAAAAATAATTTTTTGGTAAAAAATAAACTTTCTTTTCACGAAATAAAAGAGTGCATCTAATTAAATGAACATTCACGAGTATCAAGCTAAAGAAATTTTAAGAAATTATAAAGTTGCTGTTCCGAACGGAATAATAATTTTAAAATTAACAGAAATAGAAGAAAAAATTAAAAAACTAAATAAAAAAAGTTTAGTTATAAAAGCACAAATCCATGCAGGAGGAAGAGGCAAGGCTGGTGGAGTAAAATTGGTAAAAAATAAAGAAGATTTAATAAAAGAGACAAAGATAATGCTTGGTAAGACTTTAATAACTCATCAAACTGGACCAAAAGGGCAAAAAGTGAAAAAAATTTATATAGAAGAAGCAACGGATATTGATAAAGAATTTTACCTCTCATGTGTGGTCGATAGAAAAAGTTCTAAAATTGCATTTATTACTAGTTCTCAAGGAGGAACGGATATAGAAAAAATTGCATCCAAAAGTCCGGAAAAAATAACAACAATAAAAATAGATTTAGATAAAGAAATTAATAAAAAAGATGTTGAAAATATTATTCGACCTTTTTCACTGAAAGAAATTCAAAAAAAAGATGCAAATAATTTAATTAATACTTTGTTTAAAATTTTTAAAGAAAAGGATGCAAGTCTTATTGAAATTAATCCTTTAATTGTAAGTAAATCTGGAAAATTAATTTGTTTAGATGCGAAAATGAATTTTGATGATAACGCAATTTTTAGACAACCAAAAATACTGGAACTTCGTGATTTAGATGAAGAAGATCCCAAAGAAGTTGAAGCAAGTAGACATGATTTATCATACATAAAATTAAATGGATCTATTGGTTGCATGGTAAATGGCGCTGGCCTGGCAATGGCAACCATGGATATAATTAAGCTGTACGGATCAGAACCTGCCAATTTTCTTGATGTAGGTGGTGGTGCTTCAAAAGAAAAAGTTTCAGCGGCATTTAAAATTATATTATCAGATAAAAATGTTAAAGGAATTTTAATTAATATTTTTGGTGGGATTATGAGATGTGATGTGCTTGCACAAGGAGTTGTGGAAGCTGCAAAAGAAACTAAATTGTCAGTACCATTGGTAGTTAGATTAGCAGGAACTAATGTAAAACTGGGTAAAGAAATATTAAAAAAATCTAATTTAAAAATTATATCTGCAAGTAATTTGGCGGATGCTGCGAAAAAAATAATAAATGCAACTAAATAGAAATGTCAGTTTTAATAAATAAAAATACAAAAGTAATTTGTCAGGGTTTTACTGGTACACATGGCACTTTTCATTCTAAACAAGCCATTGCCTATGGAACAAACTTGGTTGGTGGAGTAACTCCAAAAAAAGGAGGACAAACACATTTAGAAAGACCAGTTTTTAATACTGTTAGAGAGGCAGTTGAAAAAACTAAAGCGGATGCAACAATGATTTATGTGCCCGCTAAATTTGCATCCCAAGCTATTATAGAGGCTATTGATAGCGAGATTCCTTTAATTGTTTGTATTACAGAAGGCATACCAATTTTAGATATGATAAGTGTTAAACAAAGAATTTCTAAATCTAAATCTCGTTTAATTGGACCAAATTGTCCAGGAATTATTACTCCTAACGAATGCAAAATTGGAATTATGCCCGGAGAAATTCATAAAAAAGGTTCTTGCGGAATAGTTTCACGATCTGGAACACTTACTTATGAAGCCGTTGCCCAAACAAGTGAAAATGGGTTGGGTCAATCAACAGTTATAGGCATTGGAGGGGATCCAATTAATGGAACTAGCTTTATAGATTGTTTAGAACTTTTTTTTAAAGATGATGAAACCAAATCTATTTTAATGATTGGAGAAATTGGAGGAAGCTCTGAAGAAGAGGCGGCTGAGTTTATAAAATCTTCAAAAGTTAAAAAACCTGTTGTTGGATTTATAGCTGGTATAACAGCTCCACCTGGAAGAAGAATGGGACACGCCGGGGCTATTATATCTGGGGGAAAAGGAGGAGCAGAGGATAAAATAGAAAAGATGAAGTCTTGTGGCATTTTAATAGCAGATTCACCAGCTGAAATAGGAAAAACTTTATATGACAAACTTGCAAGATAGTTTTTTCAATTTTATAATAAGCCATATTTATTTTAACTTTAAATGACCTCTAAAAAATTTAATACGATTTTAGAACAAACTTCTTTTTTACATGGAATTAACAGTTCTTTTGTTGATGAGATTTACTTACAATATCTCAAAAATCCTTCAGCAATTCCTCAAAGCTGGGTTGAATTTTTTGATGGACTTGGTGAAGACAAAGAAATTGTAAAAAAAGAAATACTTGGACCAACTTGGGGACGTAAAAAAAATAATATACCAAAACAAAATTTTATAGAAAAAAATAAACAGCAACCAACGAATGGAGAATCAACTTCTCAAGAAAACTTTGAAATACAAAAGAGTCAGTCAGTAAAAGCTATTGCTTTAATTCGAGCATATAGAATTAGAGGACATTTAATAGCAAACTTAGATCCATTAGGCATGATGGAAAGAAAATATTTACACGAATTGCATCCTGCAGACCATGGATTTAAAAAAGAAGATTATAATAAAAAAATTTATATTCACTCTTATATGAATCGTAGTTACGCAACAGTTAATGAAATACTTTCTTTTCTTAAAAAAACTTATTGTTCAACTATTGGCGTGGAATATATGCATATTGCTGATCCAATTGAAAAAGTATGGTTTAGAGAAAGAATGGAAAAAGAAGAAAATCAATTAAAATTTACCAACAATGGAAAGAAAGCCATTTTAAATAAATTAATACAAGCTGAAGGTTTTGAAAAATATTTAGCAGTCAAATTTGTTGGTACTAAAAGGTTTGGTTTAGATGGGGCTGAGTCTTTAATACCCGCGCTTGAACAAATCATTAAGCGTGGTGGGCAATTAGGAGTTAAGGAAGTAAAAATTGGCATGCCTCACAGAGGTAGATTGAATGTATTAGCTAACTTGCTTCAAAAATCCTATAAAAGAATATTTAATGAATTTGCCGGTGAATTTAACAGTACACCTGCTGATTCCACAGGAGATGTTAAATATCATTTAGGAGCTTCATCAAATAGAGAATTTGATGGCAATTTAGTACATATAAGCTTAACTGATAATCCTTCACATCTTGAAGCTGTTAATCCTGTAGTATTAGGGCAGGTTCGAGCCAAACAATTTTTTCATAAAGATAAAAATAGAAACAAAGTAATTCCTGTTTTATTGCATGGAGATGCAGCTTTTGCGGGACAAGGAGTTGTCGCAGAATGTTTTGCAATGTCAGGACTTCCTGGGCATAATACTGGGGGAACTATTCATATAATAGTAAATAATCAGATAGGTTTTACAACAAATCCAAGATTTGCAAGATCAAGTCCTTACCCTTCAGATTTAGGAAAGGTAGTTGAAGCTCCAATACTTCATTGTAATGGAGACGATCCTGAATCAGTCGTGCATTGTGCAAAAATAGCAATTGAGTTTAGACAAAAATTTAATAAAGACGTCGTCATAGATATGATTTGTTACCGTAGATTTGGACACAATGAAGGAGATGAACCTTCTTTCACGCAGCCATTAATGTATAAAAAAATAAAACAACATCCTACAACTGTAAATGTTTACGGAAATAAACTCATCAAAGAAGAAACTATTACAAAAGAGGAATTTAATAAAATGAAAACAGAATTTAAAAATCTTCTTGATGAACAATTTAAAACTGCAAAAAGTTATAAACCAAAACTTGAGTGGTACGAAGGTGTATGGAGCAGATTTAAACCTGAAAGAGGTAAGGATAAAAGAGGTGTTACAGGAGTTTCATTAGATAAAATAAAAAAGATTGGAGAAAAAATAACTTATATTCCAAAGGATTTTGAGGCTCATTCAACTATAAAAAAAATTTTTCAAAATAAAAAAAAAATGTTCCAAAGTGGAAAAGGTTTTGATTGGGCAACAGCGGAACAGTTAGCTTTTGCTACTCTTTTAGATGAGGGATATCCTGTTAGGCTTTCAGGACAAGATTCTGGAAGAGGAACTTTTTCGCAAAGACATTCTGTTTTAAGAGACCAAAATAATAACAAGTATTACACTCCACTAAATAATATTTCACAAAAGCAGAAACGTTTTGAGGTCATTGATAGTTTACTTTCAGAGTTTGCAGTGCTTGGTTTTGAACATGGTTATGCCCTATCAGAGCCTACATCACTAGTCGTATGGGAAGCTCAATTTGGAGATTTTGCGAACGGAGCACAAGTAATAATTGACCAATTTGTTGCATCTGGCGAAAGAAAATGGGCTAGAGCCAGCGGTTTGGTAATGCTGCTTCCACATGGTTATGAGGGTCAAGGTCCAGAACACTCATCAGCAAGATTAGAAAGATTTTTACAGTTATGTGCTCAAGAAAATATTCAGGTTATTAATTGTACGACGCCAGCAAATTATTTTCATGCATTGAGAAGACAGATGCACAGAGAGTTCCGTAAACCTTTAATTATAATGACTCCAAAATCTCTATTAAGAAATAAAAGATGTGTATCTAATATAGAAGATTTTACGAAAAAAAATTTTTTCCATAGAATTCTACCAGATCATGCCGGAATAAAAGACTATGGTCTTATTAGTATTAGAGAGGATAAAAAAATAAAAAAAGTAATATTATGCTCGGGTAAAATTTATTTTGATCTTTTAGAAGCTAGAGAAAAAATAAAAAATGACAAAGTGTATTTTGTTAGAATAGAACAATTATATCCTTTTCCTGTAAAAACTTTAGCAACAGAATTAAAAAGATTTAGAAAGAATGCAAAGTTCTATTGGTGTCAAGAAGAGCCTCAAAATATGGGTGCATGGAATTCTGCCCGTAATTATATTGAATGGGCACTAAATTATATAGATGCTGAAAACAAAGAAGTGAGGTATATTGGAAGAAAACCAGCTGCTTCACCAGCTACAGGGTATATAAAAAGGCATATTGACCAACAAAAGCAAATAGTAGAAAAGGTACTTATCTAGGAATGTCGAATCAAATTTTAGTACCATCTTTAGGAGAATCGGTAACAGAGGCTACCGTATCAAAATGGCTAAAGCAGGTTGGCGAAGAAGTGGATACCGACGAACCTTTGGTAGAACTTGAAACAGACAAAGTAAATGTTGAAGTTCCTTCACCATTAAGCGGAACTTTATCTTCAATTAAAGTAAAAGAAGGAGATACAGTCGGAGTTGGAACTTTGTTGGGCCTTGTAAGTTCAGAAAAATCTGACTCAATTAAAGAAACAAAGACAGAGGAAAAAAAACAACAATCATACGCACCACCAAAAAAAGCTATTAAAAAAGTTATTGTTCAAGAACAAAAGAAAGAAAGAAAAATAATTTCCAAAAAAGAAGAAGCTTTACCATTAAAGGAAGAAGTTATTGATGAAAACTCTAATGGAGCATTAGTTTTAGATACTTTGGCAGAGGAAGAAATTATCGAGACTGAGGAAAAAAAATATGTACCTCCCAAAGCTAAAAAACATTTAGCTCCTTCAGTAAGAAAAATTGTTGAAGAAAATGATATTGATATATCAAAAATTAAAGGTACTGGAAAAGAAGGAAGAATTTTAAAAGGTGATTTAATTAATTTAATGGGCAACACTCCTCAAGAATCAAAAAGAAAAATCACCCACGGACCTGAGGAGCGTGTCAAAATGACAAGATTAAGGTTAACTATCGCAAAAAGATTAAAACAAGCACAAGATAGTGCTGCAATGCTAACCACATTTAACGAAGTTGATATGCAAAGTATTGTGCAAATGAGACAAGACTATCAAGAAGATTTTCAAAAAAAATATTCAGTTAAATTAGGATTTATGTCATTTTTTGTTAAAGCTTCAGTTGTAGCTTTAAAAAATTTTCCATCTGTAAATGCAGAAATAGAAGGAGATTCTATTATTTATAAGAATTATTATAATATTTCTATTGCTATAGGAACAAATAGAGGACTGGTAGTCCCTGTATTAAAAAAAGCAGACGAGTTATCTTTTGCTGATATAGAAAGAAATATATTTTTATTATCAGAAAAGGCACAAAAAGGTAAAATTACAATTAATGATCTTCAAGGTGGAACCTTTACTATTAGCAATGGAGGAATTTATGGTTCAATGCTTTCTACACCGATATTAAATCCGCCTCAAACAGGTATTTTGGGTATGCATAACATTATAGAAAGACCTGTAGTAAAGGAAAACAGTGTTGTTATAAGACCTATAATGTATTTGGCTTTGTCATATGACCATAGAATAATTGATGGCAAGGAAGCTGTTTCTTTTTTAAAAACAATTAAAGAGTGTCTTGAAGAACCACGTAGACTATTTTTAGATCTTTAATAATGAATAATGATTTCGATGTTGTCGTAATTGGAGCTGGTCCCGGAGGATATGTTTGTGCAATAAGATCAGCACAACTGGGTCTCAAAACAGCTTGCGTGGAAGTAGGCGAAACTTTAGGTGGAACTTGTTTAAATGTTGGCTGCATACCATCAAAAAGCCTCCTCAATTCTTCCGAAATGTACCACAAAATTCAAAAAGAATTTAATAACTTAGGCATTGAAGTTAGCAACGTAAAACTAAATCTTTCAAAAATGATGAATAATAAAAAAAAATCAATATTAACGCTAACAAAAGGAGTAGAATTTTTATTTAAAAAAAACAAAATTACTCATTTAAAAGGTAAAGGCTATATATTAGATAAAAATACAGTAAAAGTTACTGATAGCTCTGGAAAAAAAAATAATTATAAAGCTAAAAATATTGTAATAGGAACGGGTTCAATTCCGACATCTTTGCCAGGAGTTAAAATAGATGAAAAAATTATAGTTTCATCAACAGGAGCATTATCTTTTGAAAAGGTCCCTAAAGAGTTAATTGTTATAGGAGGCGGGTATATTGGTCTAGAACTTTCAAGTGTTTGGAAAAGATTAGGTTCAAACGTTACAGTAATTGAATTTTTAGATCATATAATCCCAGGTATGGATAAAGATATTTCAAGTGAATTTTTAAAAATTCTCACTAAGCAGGGTATTAATTTTAAATTAAATTCGAAAGTTACAGGAGTAAGGATAGTAAAAAACAAAGCGATTGTAGATTTTACAAGTAATGAGACAGCGAAAAGAGAAAGAATAGAGTGTGATAAAGTTTTGGTTGCGGTAGGCAGAAAACCTAATTTAGGTGACGATATAGTTAAATTAGGCATAAAACAAAATAATAAAAAAATTACAGTTAACCAGAAACTGGAGACATCAATTAAAAATATTTATGCCATTGGCGATGTTATAGATAAAGGACCAATGTTAGCCCATAAGGCCGAGGACGAAGGCATAGCAGTTGCAGAAATAATTGCTGGACAGGCAGGACATGTAAATTACAATGTTATTCCTGCTGTTGTTTATACTTCACCTGAAGTGGCAACCGTTGGTAAAACTGAAGAGCAACTTAAAAAAGAAAAAATAAAATATAAAGTTGGAAAATTTCCATTTTTAGCTAATTCTAGGGCAAAAGTTAATTCAGATACTGAAGGATTTGTTAAAATAATAGCTGAGGAAAAAACTGATAAAGTGCTGGGGGTTTCAATAATAAGTTCTCTAGCAGGAACAATGATTGCTGAACTAGCTCTTGCAATGGAATTTGGTGCGAGCGCTGAAGATATAGCAAGGACTTGTCATGCTCACCCTACACATAGTGAGGCAGTAAAAGAAGCAGCTATGGCGGTTGATAAAAGGCCAATTCATTTCTAATATCTACAAGAAGCATGATTAAAAAAGCAATGATCCTTGCAGCCGGTTATGGTAAGCGAGTTCATCCATTAACTCTTAAATGTCCTAAACCATTATTAAAAATAGGAGGCGAAACATTATTATTTAAAACATTAAAATTTCTTGAGGCCGCAGGCATAAATAGCGTTGTAATTAATGTTCACCATCTTTCAGAACAAATTATAGATTATGTTAATAATGAAAAATTTAATTTAACTATCACTATAGTTAACGAAAAAGAAAAAATATTAGATACCGGAGGAGGTATACTAAATGCACTTAAATATTTTAATGAAAGTTTTTTGTGCATAAACCCTGATACCATTTGGAGCTTAAATTATGTAAAGGAGTTTAAGAAAATGGAAAACGATTTTTTTTTAGGTGATAAAAACTGCTCTATCCTTGTTGTAAACAAGGTTAAAAGTTTTGATCAAAACTTGAAGGGAGATTTTAATTTGAAAAATAATTTAATTAACAAAGAAAATAAAAAAGATTTACAATATATCTACACGGGTCTACAAATTATGAAACCTAAGATTTTTTCAAATGTAAATGAGAGAGTTTTTTCAATGAATAAAATTTGGGAAGAATTAATTAAAAAAAAAGAATTATTTGGCATGGAGAGCAATATCAATTTTTTGCATGTAAGTAATTTAGATGTTTATAAAAATTTAAACATTAAATAGTATCTTTTTAGCTCTTTTTTTATCAAGATATTTAAAATCATTCACCTTTAAGTTCTGATCAAAATTGATTAACAATGGATTTCCTGTTGGCACTTCAAATTCAATAATTTTATTTTCAGAAATATTAAAAAGTTTCATTAATAATGCTCTACAACTATTTCCATGAAATACAATTAAAACGTTCTTTTTTAGTGAAATAAGTGGTTCTATTTTTTCTTTATAGTATGGCAATACACGTTCATAAGTATCTTTCAAAGATTCACTAGAACTATTTAAATCAATTTTATTTTTATATGGGTGTTTTGTATCCATGGCAGGTGGACGAATATTATATGATCTTCTCCAAATTTTTACCTGTTCATTGCCATATTTTTTTATAATTTCATCTTTATTTAGAGAAGTGAGGTTGCCATAATTTCTTTCATTTAATTTAGTGGTTTTATTAATCTGAGCATTTTTTTCGTTCAAAACTTTCAAGATTATGTCTAAGCTATTTACTGCTCTTTTTAACTCTGAAGTAAAATATGCATCGAATTTAATATTAAGTTCTTTAATTAATTGTCCTGCGTGTTTAGCTTCCGACTTGCCCATATTCCTAATTTACTTTCTTTGGCATATTGTTCATCTAATATATATTTTTTTGAATATCTTTTATATGCTATTGCATAACCACTTCTTACGAGCCATTTATTAATATCTTGATTTTTAAGATAGCAAGTTCCAATATTTCTTTTATATTTATCTTTTTTTTTCTCAAGAATGCATTTGATTTTTTTATTCTTTAATTTTTTTGCTAATTCTGAAGTTGATTTTTCACCACATTTGTACTTCTTTTGAAAATTAAATATAAGAAAACTCATATATATCTTTTGACAGATTTGTTTTTTTTCTGGAGCATCAATTCCGAAAAGTCTAATTTTTTTA
>CACEPH010000007.1 GCA_902561465.1 uncultured Pelagibacteraceae bacterium | reverse complement strand
TTTAATCCTGGATATAATGGTAAACATAGTTGCTCAGAGGATATCCTTTTTGCAATTTTAAAACTTTGATCGCCTTTTTTAACTAATAAATTTTTATCTTTTTTAAGCACTGGCTGAGAATGACAAAGTGTATTATATACTTCGCCTGGTAAAGTAATCCCAAAATTTTTTTGCATTTTTGTCTTAATTTTATCTCTAATTGATTTATTAACAAATACTATATATTTGTAATATGAACTTTTGAGATGTTTAGGAATCTCTTGTAATTTTAAGTTTGGAGTATTAATTAATATTTTATTATATAAGTCTGCTTGTTTTTTTCTTTCATATAAAATTTTATTAACTTTTTTTACTTGTTGTATTCCAAGTAAAGCAGTTATTTCTGCCATCCTCCAATTGTAACCTAGATCTGTGTGTATATTTTTTTTAGGATTTTCTTTTCCATGATCTCTTAACGTTATAAATTTTTTATAAAGAGATTTGTCATTTGTAGTTATCATTCCTCCTTCACCAGTATTTAATATTTTGGTAGGGTAAAACGAAAATGCTGCAGCAACACCTAGGGTTCCTGCTTTTTTATTATTAATTTCAGATCCATGTGCGTGAGCTGCGTCTTCTAGTATAAATAAATTATTTGACTTGCATATCTTCTCTATTTCTTTCCACTGAGATGATATGATTCCTCCTATATGAACAGGAATTACTCCAACTGTATTATTGGTAATTCTTTTTTCAATTTCTTTAGGATCGATTGATAAAGTTTTACTAGAAATATCTGCGAATACTACTTTTGCTCCAGCATGAAACACTGCTAATGGAGTAGCCATAAAAGTATTGGTTGGAACGATAATTGTTTTTCCATTAACTCCTAGTGCCCTAAGAGGAATTTCTAAAGCACTTGTTCCGCTGTTTACTGCTACTGCAAATTTAGTGCCTATAAATTTTGCAAAAAGTTCCTCAAAATGAGTAACTTTTTTTGACATTGTAAGAAAACCACTGTTCAAAATTTCTTGTAATCCCTTTGAAATATATGATCTTTCGTTTTTCGAGTAAGGTAGGCGCAAAAGCGGTATTTTCTTTCTCATTAATAATAAAATCCAAATTATTAAATGTAACCTCGTTTTTTTTGATTCTTGTTATTTAAATCATTAAGTGCCAAAAAATCTTGAAGTACTTTTGTGGAAATTTTATTATTTACCATAAGCTTTGGAGACTGATGAAAAAAATATTCCCATGGTTGTTGATCTAGAGCGTGACCATTAGCCATTAATTGATCATATAATTCTGTTCCATAATAAGGGGCTAAAACAGATAAAGAATAGTAGTCAGCCTCCACTTGTTTTGCAAAATCAATTGTTTGTCTAACATCATCATCAGTCTCGCCAGGAAATCCCGCCATAAAATAACCAGAGAATGGGACGCCAGCTTTTTTTAACATAGCCGCCCCTTTTAACATTTCTTCTCTAGTTTCAAGTTTTTTAACTTGAGATAAAATTCTATTACTGCCAGACTCAAACCCTATTTTAACCCTTTCACATCCAGCTTCGACCATCAGCTCACATATTTCGTCGTCTAGATGATCCGCTCTGGCTTCGCATTTCCATTTCATGCCAAGTTTTTGATCTATCATCATTCTTAAAAGTTTTTTTACACGTTTTTTATGAACAGTAAAAACATCATCCACAAAATAAACTATGGTGTTATCTTCAATTTTTAATGAATCTTTTTCAGATATGTTTGCAGATGCGCTATAATCGTACTTTGTTGCTTCCCAATATTTTTCTTTTAAAAGTTTCATTTCCTCTATAACAGATTCAGGAGATCTAAGTCTGGTAGTTTTTCTATCCCAATGAAAAGGAGACGCACAATATGTGCACTTATATGGGCAGCCTCTAATAGTATTAATATAAGAAACATCAACATTTTTTCTTTCATCCTTTGAAATTCCCCAAAATTTATTTCTCTCCGGCATTGGAAGATTGTCAATATCTTTGATTACAGGTGCTATTCCATTATCTATTAAAGATTCTTTTCCTCTTGAAATTACACCCGGAATAGTTTTCGGATCTTTATTCTCTACCAGCGCTGTCATTGCTTCTTCACCTTCTCTCTGAATGCTATAATCAATACTAGTTAATGTGTTTAAAATTTTTTTATCGAGGGTTGCGTGGACTCCTCCAATAACTTGTTTAATATGAGGGTTTGCTTTACGTACTTTGTCTGAAATAATTTTAATTGCACTGATGTTTGCTGTGTATGATGTATATCCAACCCAGTCTGGCTTGAACAATAAAATCTTATCTTTTACTTCATGCCATAAAGGGTTATCCAAATCTTTAAAATAATTTTTGTAATTTGTAAAATTTTGAAATAATTTTTTTAGGTTTCCATAATTTTTATCGCTTACATAATCTGCATTATAAAGCCAAGCATCGTGTCCACGTTTATTCAGATATGATGCTATATAAGCAATGCCCAATGAATTTGCATTATAATGAGATCCCAGTAATCTATAAAAGGGTGGATTAACTAATAAAACTTTTGCCATTTCTTTCCTATTTAAAAAAGAGAAAAAAGTAACACACTAAAGCTATTTAAACAATTAAAATAAAAATTTTTCATTAATAGAAAAATTTATCTTTTAATTTTTGTAATTCTGCATTTTTAGAAAAGTTTAATGTTTCGGAGATAGCTTGCAATAGCTTAATTTGACCAAAAATTACCATTAAACTAATAAATTCTTTTTCTCTAGATAAAATTATTTTTTTTCCACTTTCAGTTAAATAGTTAGGTATAAATATCATATCCATTTCAGCTGGCGTTCTAGTTAAATGTTTTCCTATTTCTATCCATTCACAGGTAATATAGTTTATGCTATATAAATAATTTATTAGCTCACTCCAATTTGGAACCCCTTCATACATTGGAATGATTTGCGCCTCTATTTTCATTACTAATGGCAAATATTCTCCTAAACCTTTTAAAATTTCCAATTCTGATCCTTGAGTATCTACTTTTAAAAAATCAAGATTTTTTATTTTAAATTTTTTTAAACTTTCTGTAATTGTTGTACAGTTAACTTCAATTTCTTCAGTAACATCAAATAGTTGAAAGTCTTTTTTTTTAAAGCCATATAAATTCAATACTTTTTTATTAGGTTTGTACATTGAAGAGCTACCCGGACGTCTTCCCAAGATATACAATTTTTTTTTACAATTTGTGCTCCAAAGTGCATTTGAAATTACCTTATATTTGTACTTTTCTAGTTTTTTTGCTTCGTCTGGTATCGGTTCAACTACTATTGGATCAAAAAAAATATTATAATTTTTTGAAAAAATATTAGCATTAAAAAAACCGCCCTGGGCACCAACATCTAATGCTATTAGTCTCTCATTTCCCATAAGTTGAGAAATAGTACCTCTGTAATCATCAATTTTATGAGATTCGGAACGTAATTTATTTAGCTGGTTTACCGTTCTAGCGCGCAATCTTAATACTGTAAGAACTTTTGAAATAACTAATATTATTTTTGAAAGCACAAACTTAATCATTTTTTAGTAAAAGTCGTTAGTCCTAATTTTTTATTATTAATCCTAGACGAAGCACAGTGAATATGAGTTCTATCTACGATAAGAGTGTCTCCAACTTTCCAATTATATATCATTTCAATTTCAAGTCCCTTAAGATTATTAATATCTATATGTTTTAAATATTTTTGATGTGTTTCTTTATCAAATTCCGTGTCCCCTAAATGTGCCGAGGATCTGTCATTTTGTCCGGGCTTTGGTTTAAAATCTAATTCATTTTTATCAATAGTAAAAGTTGTTGATCTTCCGTACCATCTTTTTTTGAAAAAAATAGTATCTCCAATTGGACTCAAAGGCGTGATTACTTGTTTATAAATTATTGCATTTTCATCAAATCCAGAATCTACATGTAATGGCAGAGGAGAAAAACTTTCATGAAAAAGTCCATAATAATCTTCACCATTTTCTGACTTTAAAGAATCCATTTTATATTCTCCTAATACATCTTTAAGTTTATTAAAGTAAATTTTATCTAATTCTTTATTGTAATTTTGTACCCATGCTTTTTTTTTAACATTTTGTTTTTTATTAAATGTTCTTTCCGGTAAACTATAATAGAGCTCCTGTATCATTTTTATTTCGTTTTCAGAAAAAATATTAACTTTTCTAGGAGCCGATTCTAAACTTTTTATTTTATCTAAATGTGCATGTTTCATAATAGATTATTGTTTGAAATAAAACTTTTTAATTATAAATGCAATAATTAAAATTATAAAAAAAGCAATTATTGGAATATATATCTCGGGTGAAAACAAAACGGTATAAAAGCTTAATTGCACATTTTCATCTATAACTTTTTCTATTCCACTGCCTAATGCAACAGTTACAAACATCGAGGGCAAACTACCAATGAAAGTAGCAATAATATAATTTTTTATTGGCATATCAAATAAAATTGGTAGAACATTTTGAACAGCATAAGGCGCTCCTCCTCCACCAACAAATCTAAAACTCGTAAAATAAAGAATATCATTTTTAATAAAAAATTCTTTCAACTTAGAAAATTTAGGAGCTAATTTTTCCTTAACGGAGTCTCGAAAGAAAAAACCTACCAGCATGTATAAGAAAGTTGCACCAATTGTTGTTGCCGTCAGTACTATAAGTATTCCCCACCATTTACCAAAAACAAAGCCTGAAAATAATAGCAAAGGCATTGCAAATCCTAATAGAAGAATCCAAATTATAGAAAAAATAAAAAAAATAATAGAGAGAAATAAAAAATTTTTACTTTTGTACTCTAGAATAATATCTTTATTTGATCTTATAAATTCATAACTCATTAAATCTTTTATATCGATCGCAGTAAATAAAAAATACAAACCAATTGAAAGTATAGCTAAATAAGTTATTCCTAAAATAAGTTTAAATTTCAAAGAGTTTAAATTCATAAATCAATTTTTAACTGTACTTATATGTACTTATTACCTATAACTATCAAAAAATTTTAAGAAGAACTAAATAAATTTTATGAAAAGAACATACCAACCAAGCCGAATTGTAAGAAAAAGAAGACATGGGTTTAGGTCCAGAATGAAAACTAAAGGTGGCAGAAAAACCCTTGCGAGACGAAGAGTAAAAGGAAGAAAAAGAATATCTGCTTAAATTAAGTTTTCGAGATGATTAAATTTAAGAGCCTAAATCGCAACAAAGACTTTTTAAAAATTTTAAAAAAGAAAAGGCTGAATACAAAATATTTTACAATATATTTTGATAAAAGTTTAACAAAATTCAACAAATACCTAAATATAAGTTTTGTAATGAAAAAAAATATAGGAAATGCTGTAGTTAGAAACAGAATAAAACGAAAACTAAAGTATGCTGTGCAAAAAATTTCGAAAAAAAAGCAGCTAATAGACTTAAACTACACTTATGTAATTTTCGGAAAAAATAATGTATACAAAGATAAATTCGAAAATGTTCTTAACGAAGTGAATGAAACTTTTAAAAAGATAAAACGAGCAGGTAATTAATTATGAAATTGTTAAGCAGCGCTTTAATTATAATTATTAAATTTTATAAATATTTTATTTCACCTTATTTTCCTTCAAACTGTAGATATCTTCCTACATGTTCAGAATACTTTATAGATTCATTAAAACTGAATGGTTTCTTTAAAGGTTTATTTTTAGGAATAAAAAGAATTTTAAGATGTCACCCAATTAAAATTTTAGGTGGAAGAAGTGGATTTGATCCAGTTCCTAATTTGAAAAAAAGGAAAAAGTAAATGGAAACAAGAAACGTTTTGTTGGCAGTTATACTTTCTACAATAGTATTAGTTTTTTGGGCAACTTTTTTTGAAGCTCCTATTGTTGAACAGCAACCCGAAGAAAAACAAATAACAAAAAGTGAAGATGCCTCTTCTCCTTCAATTGATGAGAATCAAAAAAATTTAGTAACCGAAATTACAAGAGATGAATTGGTAGGCGATACAAAAAGAATAAAAGTTGAAAACGAAAATATTAAAGGATCAATATCATTACAAGGAGCAATTATAGATGATATTATTTTCAAAAATTACAACGAAACTTTAAACGGTGAAAACAAAGTAATTTTTTTAAATCCAAAAAATTCTTCAGAAGAATATTTTATTGAAACAGGTTGGGCATCAGGTGGAAATGAAAAGATAAAATTACCACTAGGTGATACAGTTTGGAAAGTTAAAGGAAATAGTACGCTAACGCCAAATAATCCAGTTACAATCGAATGGGACAATGGTGAAGGTTTAATTTTTACAAAAAAAATTGAATTAGACGAAAAGTTTTTATTTAAAATTACACAAGGTATAAAAAATAATTCAAATAAATCCTTTCAATTCTATCCATACGCACAAATTACTCGAGGTGGCAAGCCTGAAGGAATGCAAATATACATTTTACACGAAGGTTTTCTTGGAGTATTTGGAGAAGAGCTTGTAGAAGAAGATTATGATGATATTGAAAAAGAAAAATTTACTATCAATAGCTCAAAAGGTTGGTTGGGTATTACAGATAAATATTGGTTAACTGCAATAGTTCCGGAAAAAGGAAATGAATTTAAAGCAGAGTTTGTTGCTAAAAATGAAAAATACAGAGCCAATTATATAATAAAAAATCCAAAGATTCTTAATCCCGGCAACTCTATTACTAACAATATAAATGCATTTGTAGCAGCTAAGGAAGTTGCTGTTATTGATGGTTATGCTGAACAATTAAAAATAGAAAAATTTGATTTAGCGATAGATTGGGGTTGGTTCTATTTCTTTACAAAACCTTTATTTTTTGTGATCGATTATTTTTTCAAGTTAACTGGAAACTTTGGTTTTGCAATAGTTATTATTACTGCCTTGGTCAGATTAATATTTTTTCCACTCGCAAATTATTCTTTTAAATCTATGGCAAAAATGAAAATACTTCAGCCAGAAATGATTAGACTTAAAGAATTACATAAAGACGACAAGGTTAAATTACAACAAGAAATGATGGCTCTATATAAAAGAGAAAAAGTAAATCCAATCTCAGGATGTTTGCCTGTTTTAATACAAATTCCATTCTTTTTTGCAATTTATAAAATGCTTTATGTTACTTTAGAAATGAGACATCAGCCTTTTTTTGGATGGATAAAAGATTTATCCGAAAGAGATCCAACATCTATTTTTAATTTATTTGGTTTAATTCCCTGGGACCCGCCAACTTTTTTAATGATTGGAGCATGGCCAATATTAATGGGTCTAAGTATGTATGTTCAGCAAAAATTAAATCCTACTCCTCCAGATCCTATTCAAGCAAAAATATTTATGTTTTTTCCTCTTTTTTTAACAATAATATTAGCTCCATTTCCCTCAGGATTAGTGGTCTATTGGACGGTAAACAACATATTAACTATTGCTCAACAATGGGTAATTATGAGAGGAACAAAAGTAAAGACTGTTTAAAAAATGCAACAACCAGTCCAAAATATAGAAAACAAAATAAAAGAGCTTTGGCCAAAAGATGGGCCTTCTAGCCAAGAAGTAGAAAAATATATTAAAAAATATTCAAAAGAAAAAATAGTAATAAAATGTGGAGGCAAAGTCCTTTTAGATCCGTCTCTTTTAAATAATTTAATCGAAGATATAGTAGTTTTGAAAAAATTAGGTTTAACTCCTATACTGGTTCATGGCGGCGGCTTAGGAATCAAAAAAAAGTTAGATGAGAAAAATATCAAAAGTAAATTTGTTATGGGTTTAAGGGTTACAGATGAAAAAATGATTAATATTGTTGAAAGTGTTATGACAGAATTTAATAAAGAAATTGTTAATGCTCTTGAAAAAAAATCATGCAAAGCAAAATCTATAACGATAAAAAAAAATAATATAATTTATGTTGAGCAAGAAGATAAAGAGTTAGGTTATGTTGGTAAACCAAAAAGAGTAGACGCAAAACTGCTTAAAGAAATAATTAGAGAGGATTTTATTCCTGTTATAGTCCCGATGGGTCTTGATGAAAAAGGAATTGCATACAATATTAATGCTGATACTGCTGCCGGTGCCATAGCAAGAAGCATCAAATCCAGAAGATTGATGTTATTAACAGATATTGATGGTGTTCTAGATAACAACGAAAAATTAATTTCTGAAATAAACACTACAGAAGCAAAAGAACTAGTTAATAATGAGACGATTCATGGGGGCATGATACCAAAAGTTAAAACTTGTATTGACGCTATAAATAATGGGGTAAGAGCAGTTGTTATTCTTGATGGCAGAAAACCACACTCTATCTTGTTCGAATTATTCTCTGACAAAGGTTCAGGAACGCTTATAAGAAAATGAAATCATTTAATTCTATCAAGTATTGGATATTTGATTTGGACAACACTTTGTATTCTGGAAAAACTAAAGTTTTTGAACAAGTTGATAAAAGAATGTCTAAATATATTTCAGATAAACTTAATATAAGCGTAGAAGAAGCTAAAAAAGTTCAGAAAAATTATTTTCATAAATACAATACAACGCTAAATGGTATGATAAAAAATCACAAAATTGATCCAGATGAATTTTTAGAATTCGTACATGACATAAATATTGATTTCCTTCAAAAAGATCCTGCGCTTGGTAAAGAAATTGAAAAGCTTGATGGTAAAAAAATTATATTTACTAATGGCTCAAGAAAGCATGCAATAAATGTATCTAAGCAAATAGGTATAGACCATCTTTTTGACGATATTTTTGACATAGTAGATGCTGAATTTATTCCAAAACCTTTGTTAGAGCCTTACAAAAAATTAGTCAAAAAACATAAAATTGACCCAAAATTATGTGTATTAGTTGAAGATATTGCAAGAAATTTAAAACCAGCATATGAAATGGGTATGAAAACAGTTTGGATAGAAAATGATGAGCCGTGGGCAAGCAAATTTTCAGATAGTGAATTTGTAAATTATAAAACAAATAATTTATCTGAATTTTTAAAAAAAATTAACTTAGCTAAAGCTGCATAATGGATACAAATTCTTTTGAAAAAATAATCAATGAAGCTTGGAATGATAAAAGCCAAGTAAATTCTAAATCTAGTAGAAAAATATTAAATGCTATTAGTAAAACTATAGAGTTATTAGATTCAGGTAAAATAAGAGTTGCAGAAAATAAAAATGACGAATGGATTGTTAATCAGTGGATTAAAAAAGCAATTTTATTAAGTTTCAGAGTTAATAAAATGAAAATTTCTAAAGGTCCTTATGCTGCTTGGTACGACAAAGTAGAAGGTAAAACTCATAAATGGAACGAAAAAAGATTTATTAAAGAAGGTTTTAGATATGTTCCGAATGGTGTCGTAAGAAAAGGAGCATTTATTGCAAAGAATGTTGTCTTAATGCCTTCATTTGTAAATATCGGAGCTTATGTAGATCAAGGAAGTATGATTGATACCTGGGCATCGGTAGGATCTTGCGCTCAAGTTGGAAAAAATTGTCATATATCTGGTGGAGCTGGAATTGGTGGAGTATTAGAACCTATGCAAGCAAACCCAACCATCATTGAAGATAATTGTTTTATAGGAGCCAGAGCTGAAATAGCTGAAGGCGTTATTGTCGGAAAAGGATCAGTTTTATCCATGGGAGTTTATATAGGAGCATCAACGCGAATTATTGATCGAGCAACAGGTGAAATACATTATGGAAAAGTACCAAACTATTCTGTGGTAGTGCCAGGAACTATGCCTAGCAAAAATAATCCTGATGGTCCATCTTTGTATTGTGTGGTTATCGTAAAAAAGGTAGACGAAAAAACAAGAAGCAAAACTTCAATTAACGATTTATTGAGAGATTAAAAAAACTCATGCCAATCAGTGAATTAAAATTAGCAAAAGAATTGATTCGTCGTCCCAGCGTTACACCAAAAGATGCTGGTGCAATAAATATTTTAGCAAAAAACTTAAGATCTCTTGGCTTTAAATGTCAATTAATAAATTTCAAAAATATTAAAAATCTATACGCAAAGTTAGGAAAATCATCTCCTAACTTTTGCTATGCTGGGCATACGGATGTTGTTCCTCCAGGAAATATAAAAGATTGGAGCGTTAATCCTTTCAAACCAGCTATTAAAAATAATAAATTAATTGGTCGAGGAGCTAATGACATGAAAGCTTCGATTGCTTGCTTTGTGGCTGCAGTAAGTAAATTCAAAGCAAAAAATAAAAAATTTAATGGTTCTATAAGCTTGTTAATTACTGGAGACGAAGAAGGAATAGCAATTAATGGAACAAAAAGAGTAGTTGAATACTTAAAAAGGAAAAGAGAAAAAATTAATTTCTGTTTAGTTGGAGAGCCAACTAACCCTAATAAACTTGGTGAAATGATCAAAATTGGAAGAAGAGGAAGTATAACAGGACGACTAACAATAATTGGTACTCAAGGCCACGTAGCTTATCCTCATAGAGCAAACAATCCAACAAATACAATAATTAAAATTTTAAAAAAAATAAAAGAAATAAAATTAGATAGGGGTACCAAAAATTTTCAACCATCAAATCTGGAGATAACAAAAATTAATATAGATAATCATGCCGATAATGTGATTCCGGGATCGGCTACCACTGTGTTTAATATTAGATTTAATAATAAACATTCGTCTGCTTCATTAAAGAGAAAGTTAAACTCTATATTTCAATCAATAACTAAAAAGGCTAAGTGTAGATTTAGTATAAAATATGAGGTTTCTGGTGAAGCTTTTTTAACAAAACCAAATAAAACTACCTTTATGATTCAAAATACCATTAAAAAAATTACCAGGATTAAACCTAAATTATCAACCGCAGGAGGTACTTCTGATGCAAGGTTTATTAGAAAAATTGCTCCTTGCTTAGAATTTGGTTTAGTTGGAAAAACCATGCATAAAATTGATGAATCTGTTCCTTTGTCAGACTTAAAAAAATTAACTAATATATATCTGAATATATTAGAAAATTATTTTAAGTAATGGTTGATAACAAATTAAGTTTTTTCTTTAAACACCAGATTTGGCATTTAGGTGGAACGCTTATTTTGTTTTACATAGGTACTAAATTTGCTGGTCTTCAAAACAATACAAATACATTTATTAACTTAGGTGCTTTCGGTTGGTTTATCATTGCTATGACTATACCATTGATCCACCAAGCATATGTCTGGGTATGTTGGAGGTCAGAATTATGCTGGAAATCAATTAGTAGCACGATCGGGTTTAAAGGATATGTAATCATTTTTTTTGTTTTAATCATATCTAGACTTTCGGCAATTGTTTTATGTTTTGTAGACTACGGTTCTTTATATACGCCTGGATGGTTTGCTTGGTCTCTAGCAGTTATTATTTTTATTCCTGGGATATATACGATGTATTCGGTTAAAAAATATTTTGGATTTCTTCGTGCTGCAGGCGCTGATCATTTTGATCTCAAGTATAGGAATATGCCTTTTGAAAGAAGAGGTATTTTTAAATGGACACCAAATGCAATGTATGTTTTTGCAATAGGAATTCCATTTGGTTTTGCTGTAGCGACAGGATCTCAATCAATGTTTGTGGTTAGTATTTATACTTATATTTCTATTTGGTTACATTATTTCTGTACCGAAAAAGAAGATTTTAAAGTAATCTATGGAAACAATTAATGAAAACAGGAATATTAACAACAGATACTTATTTAAATCACAATACAGGACAAGGACACCCTGAGAGAGCTGATCGTGTAACAGTCGTTATAGATCATTTAAAAAAAGTAAAATCAAAAGATTTAATTTGGAAAAAACCATCAAAATTTGATCTTAAATATTTAGAATTTGCCCACGATAAAGACTATCTAAATAATGTAACTGAATCCTTTCCTAAACAAGGTTTAAATTTTTTAGACGGAGATACTATTGTGTCGCCTGGCAGCAAAGATGCCACGAAAGATGCTGTAGGTTCAATTTTAACTGCCATTGATGGTGTAATGAAAAAAGATTTTAATAATGCTTTTTGTGCTGTAAGACCTCCCGGACATCACGCAGAAAAACAAAAAGCTATGGGATTTTGTGTATACAATAATGTAGCGGTAGGTGCCTACTATTTATTGGAAAAGTACAAATTGAACAAAGTTGCAATTATTGATTTTGATGTTCATCATGGTAATGGGACACAAGATATATTTTATGATAACGAAAAAGTTCTATACATTTCTTCTCATCAATATCCCTATTATCCTGGCTCTGGAGCGGCTAATGAAAAAGGTAATAAGAATAATGTGTTAAATGTTCCTCTAAGCGCTGGTACACTGCCACATGAATTTTTAAATGCTTATGACAGTATTTTTAAAAAACTTAAAGCATTTAAACCTGAATTTATTCTACTATCTGCTGGATTCGATGCTCATAAAGATGATCCTCTAGCACAAATTAATTTGGAATCTAAAGATTATTACACACTAACTAACAGAATATTAACGCTAGCCAAAAAGCTTTGTGGTGGAAAAGTTGTATCTATTTTAGAAGGTGGTTATGATTTAAATGCTCTTAAAGAAAGTGTTGATTACCACGTTAAATCTTTATTGGAAAACTAATATTCAATATTTGTTAAGTACAGACCGCAAGCAGGCGCGGGAGGAGCGCATTTAATTCGATTTTTTGATTTAAATGATTTTATAAAGTCTTTTAAATCCCATTTTGATTCTCCTAAATATTTTAAACATCCAACCATTGATCTAACCTGTTGTTGTAAAAAAGACCTAGAAGTAAATTGTAGAGTAATTTTGTCTTTACTTTTTTTTATTAATATTTTTTCCATAGTTTTTATTGGTGTTTTTGCTCCACATGATGAAGATCTGAAAGTTGAAAAATCGTGGGTTCCTAATAACAACTTAGCCCCTTTTTTCATGGATAATAAATCTAATTTTTTTCGTATATGCCAAGCCTTATTTTTTTGGAGCGCCAAAGGCGACTGTCTATTAACAATAAAATATTGATATGTCCTTCTTTTTGCATCATGTCTTGCATGAAATTTTTTATTTACTCTATTAACTTTTAAAATAGTAATCGGTTTATTTCCAATATTTTGATTAATAGCTGGCAAAATTTTTGTTTTCCTTATTTTTTTTTTTAAATCAAAGTGAGCTACTTGTCCTAAAGCATGCACTCCGGAATCTGTTCTGCCAGCGCCTATAACTGTCACATTTTCATTTGAAAATCTAAATATTGCTTTTTGTAAAACTTCTTGTATTGACTGACCATTTTTTTGAAATTGCCATCCAACAAATGGCGTACCTTCATATTCTATTTTAATCTTATATCTTTGCATTAAATTATAATTGATCCTTTGCTAATTTTCTTTCCTAACAAAAATTCTTTGGTAGTTTGTTTATTTTTTCCTTGGCGTTGGAGTTCTAAAATTTGAATGGAATTTGATCCACATCCTATAGTTAAATTTTCATCAAGAACATAGCCCGGTTTTCCATTTTCTGAAGATATTTTAGCTCTTAAAATTTTAAATCTCTCACCTTCAAATTCAAACCACGCTCCTGGACTTGGACTTAAACCATGTATATGCGCCAGTACCTTTTTAGCATCTATTTTCCAGTGAATTTTTGTTTCTTGCTTATCTATTTTTTTTGCATAGGTGGCTTGGGAATGATCTTGATTTGTAAATTTTGCTTCTCCTGCTTCAATACTTTTTAAATTCTGAACTAATAAATTAGCACCCTCTATAGAAATTTTTTTTTCAATGTCACCATGAGTTGCATTTTGATCCAATTCAAATTCTTTTGTAGTTAAAACAGGTCCGCTATCTAATTTCTCTTCAATCTTCATAATGCTAATTCCTATTTTTTTATCTTCGTTCATTATTGCTCTTTGAATTGGAGCGGCACCTCTCCATCTAGGTAACAAAGAAGCATGGACATTTATAAATCCAAATTTTGCTATTTTTAAATAATTTGTTGGAATTATTTGTCCGTATGCAACCACTACTGCTAAATTAATATTTAAATCTCTAAAACTTTCAAATTCTTCAATAGAATTTAAAGTTAAAGGATTTTTAAAACTTATTTTATTTGTCTTACAATATTCCTCTACTGGTGATGGATTAATTTTTTGCCCTCTTTTAGATTTTTTAGGTGGTTGAGTATAAACTTTTACAATATTAAATTTATTTTTTATCAATGCGTCTAATGTGGGAACGGAAAACTCTGGAGTTCCCATAAAGGCTATGTTGAGTGACATTAATTTATTAGTGAAATTAAACTACAATTCTTTCTATTGCTTTCTTTTGTTTTGAAAGCTTTTTTATAATCATTGTTTTTTTTAATTTTGATAAATAGTCAATAAATAAAATACCTTCTAAATGATCCATTTCGTGCTGAATGCAAGTTGCTAACATTCCGGTAGCTTTAATTTCTTTTGGTTCTCCATTATAATCCAAATATTTTACGTAACATTGATCTGGCCTATCTATCTCCGCGAATTGGCCGGGTACGGATAAACAACCTTCTTCATAAGTTGAATTATTTTTTGATTTGTCAATTATCTCAGGATTCACAAAGCACATCGGATTTTTTTTACCTTCTTTTTGGGCTATATCAAGAACTATAACTCTTTTGGGAACTCCCACTTGTATAGCGGCCAAACCAATGCCAGGGGCGGCATACATTGTTTCTAACATGTCGTCTATGAGTTTACGTAAATCTTCATCTACTTTTTCTACAGGCAATGATTTTTGCCTCAAAATTCTATTTGGTTCGGTTAATATTTCTCTTAAAGCCATATAAGCATGAATAAATTATAAGATTATTATAGTCAAGTAATTGTGTTTTTGTAAAAAGGAATTTAAACCCTAGCTGGTAAGGCTTCGCTTAAAATGTTGTTTCTTATTTTTTTTAAATTAAGTTCATTTAATATTTTATTTAAAAAATATATGGTTTCTGGATCCAAATCCTTAATGTTGTCTTCTCCTATTATTTCTACAATTTTAAGCATCACTAAACCCATTTGGTTTTGGCCTGCAAGGTCTTGTAAATTTTTGGGTACGGTCAATTTGGCAGAAAGCGAAGTATAATCTAAATCAACAGGCAAAGAAATGCCGTCGGCAGCAAGAGATTCTAAAACAACTATGTCTTTAATTGAAATAAAATATTTTTTGTTTCTTTTTATTTTTTTATAAACTGATTTAAAGTCTTTTTCCGTTCTGATTAACTCCTCACCATCATCCAAAAAATGTCTTATTACTTTAGATCTGTGTAAAATATCATTATCAAACTTAACTTTGGTTGTTAGTTTTTTATCTATATTTTCTTTGACTAGTTCATCATATTGATCAGGAATTTCATCTGGATCAATAGATTTTAAAATTTCTGATAATTCTGTATTATAAACATTTATAAGTTTATCTTTGACAAATAAATCTTTTAGTAAAAAAGCAAAATTAAGTTTTTTTTCAACGTTATCACTTAACAGAAGACTTTGATAAATCAAAGCTCTGGCTTTATAATTTGGCAAGTTTTTATAAATTTCCTTAGAATTTGATAATTGATTAAAATTAAAATTCATTTTAAGATAAATTTTAAAAATTTCATCACTTTCAAAAGAGTTTTGTGCTGCAGCCTGTTCGTATGATGATATTACATTTTCATCATCAAAATTATCTACCTGGATTAAATTAGCAGAAGAAAGATATCTCCATATATAAGTGTCAGTTTTATCATTTGGTTCGTATTCAAAGTTATCGCTCGTTACATGAGATAAGTAAAAATTTAAGAGACTATCATCTAAAATTTTTTGTGTTGTTGTGTTCTTAAAACCTAATAGAAAATTAATTTTATCTTGAAAAAATTTATCTTTAAAACCTCTTTCCATTAACAAATCATAAATCAGTTGGGCTTCTTCTTTTCGATCAGTATTTATTAAACAGTAAATTGTAAATTTTTCTAAATAATTATTTTGCACTCGCGAATCTATGAAACTTATATTATCGCAAGCAGATTTAATATTTGCTGCAGATATATATTCATTAATTAAAAAATTTATAGCTTTAGAATTATGCCCAACTTCCGGATTATTTTTTAATAAAGTTTCTAAATCTTTAACTCTTTTTTTTTTAATTAGCCAGTTAATTTTTATTTTTAGAAAATCTTCTGAATTTAGATTTTTTTTCGGAGAATAGGAATTGGTAAATAATATTTGAAAAAGCAAATCTTCAGAAAGTTTTGAAAGTTTTAGTTTATCTATCCTTTTTAAAATTTTTTTTATATCTTCACCATCAGTTCCTGACCACATGTTTAAACTAAAATTATTTTCTTCAGGATCAAATATTCCAATTACTGATTGACCATCTTCTACAATTTTATCCTCATCTATTTTTATAATTATTTTACTTATGTCGTCTGAAATTATAGGGCTTTCAATTGTAATATCTTTTTCATCATCACTTTTGTTTACTTCCTTTTTTTCATCTTCTTTCTTCTTCCAAATATCTGCGGGCTCATCCTCAGCAAAGATTGGGCTGAAAGAAAAAATTATTAAAATAATTACAAAAAGCGATAATTTATTTAAGTGTAGTAAGCTTATCATTGCTAATTTCTTGCTTGATAAGTTTTGTTGGCGTTGGAAAATCTATTTTATCAAGCAAAAATATTCCTAAAAAGAAAAATAGAACAACTAAAGTTGTTTTTAAAATTAAACCTCTGCTAATAAAATTTCTATTTTTTCTTGGCTGTAATCTAAGTTGCATAATCTATAAATTATATTTAAACTCGAAAAATAAGACATAATTGTGAAAAATCAAATTTAAAATTTCTGGTAACAGTGAAAAAAAACCTAATTTTATTGGGAATGATGGGTGTGGGTAAATCTACATTGGCCAAAATTGTATCTAAAAGGACAGATTTAAAATTTATAGATACAGACCTAAATATAGAAAAAAAATTTTCCATGAAAATATCTGAAATTTTTAAAAAAAAGGGTGAAAATTTTTTTAGAAAACAAGAAGAAAAAGAAGTCTTGGAATCATTAAAAAAAAATAAATGTATTATAGCTTTAGGTGGTGGAGCATTTTTAAATAAAATTGTGAGGCAAAAAATTTTACAAGAGTCTATTTCAGTATGGCTAGATATAGATTTGAAAACTTTATCAAAGAGGGTAGAATGGAATAATAAAAGACCTTTACTAGATGGTGAAGATGCTCTATCAAAAATAAAGAAATTATACACTGAAAGAAAGAAAATTTATAGGCTAGCCCAGCATAGAATTAATTGTAATAATTTGAATAAAGAAATTATTTCTAAAAAAATTATATCTATATATGAAAAACAATAAATTAATTATTCAAACGAAAACCAAGTCATACCCAATTTATTTTGGAAATAATATTTTGGAAAAAATTAGTGTACTTATAAAAAAAAATCTGCCTAGTGTAAAAAAGGTATGTATTATAAGTGATATTAAATTAAAAAAAAAATTACTAAAAAAATTAATTATATCGTTAAAAAAATATGATGTAAAAATTTTTAAATTACAATCAAATGAAAAAACTAAAAGTATTGGCGTTGCAAATAAAATTATTGAAAAACTTTTAAAAGATAATTTCAACAGATCAGATTGTGTAATTGCATTCGGTGGTGGAGTTATTGGAGATTTGTCTGCGTTTATTTCAAATTTAACTAAAAGAGGATTAAAATTTGTTAATATTCCAACAACACTATTAGCTCAAGTTGATGCTTCCATAGGCGGAAAAACAGGAATTAATACAAATCAAGGAAAAAATCTTATAGGAACTTATTATCAACCTGATTTTGTTTTGAGCGATGTATCAATTCTTAAGAGTTTGCCTGAAAGAGAAATGGTTGCTGGTTATGGTGAAATATTAAAACATTCATTAATCCTAGATAAAAAGTTTTTCTTTTGGCTTTCAAAGAATGGAAAAAAAATAATAAATAAAAAAAATAATAATGTTTTAATAAATGCAATTAAAAAAAGTTGTAAAATTAAAAGTAAAATCATTCAACAAGATGAGAAAGAAAAAAATTTAAGAATGATATTAAATTTTGGTCATACATTCGCACACGGTTTTGAGGGTGCAAAAAATTTTTCAAAGAAATTAAATCATGGCGAAGCAGTGCTTCTTGGAATGATAATTGCTAGTGATTTATCTAATAAAAAAAAGTTGCTATCACAAAGAGACCTGCTTTTAATAAAAAAACATTATTTAAAACTTAATTTAGTCATGAATATTAAAAAAATCTTTAAAAAAAATGAGATTAATAAAATTCTTTATTTTATGAAAAAGGATAAAAAAAATGTAGATGAAAAAATCAACTTAATTCTATTGAAAAAAATAGGAAAAACTACTGATCCAAAAAAAATCTCGATGAAGGCAAATCAAATAAAGAATTTTTTAAAATTGTACTTTTAATAAGAAATTATTTTATTTCAATCTCTAGTGCATGAATTTTACTTTGCATTTCATCTTTCAAAATGGAAAAGATTTTTCTATGAACGGTGATTTTGTCCATCTTTTTTAACTCTTCAGATTCTATTATAATTTTAAGATGATATTTATTTAAATCAAAAGATTTGTGTTTAGTGTGCAAACTCGAATTATCAATTAATATTATATTTTTAGGATTAATTGACTTAATTATTTTTTCTTTTATTTGGTCAAAAAAACTCATGATTTTACTTCTAAAATCTTAGAACATATAATACCTATAAACAATGGAAAATATTTGCGACTGGGAAAGCTGTAAAGAAAGTGGAAAGTTTAAGGCTCCACTAGAAAAAGATAATAGCAGGAACTACAGATGGCTGTGTGAAGAGCATATAAAATTATTTAACAAAAATTGGAACTATTTTGATGGAATGGGCCAAAATGAAATTGAGAATTTTTTGAAATCTGATCTCACGTGGCATCGCCCTACCCAACAATTTGGTTCAGCTGATAATTTTTTTAATATTTTATGGAAAAATGCTTTGAATGATAAATTTAATTTTTTTAAACAAGAAAAAAATATTAATAATTTAAATGGCAGAAAATTAAACCCGAAAGATATAGACGCTTACAGAATTATGGGACTGGAATTAAACTCCAGCTGGCCATTAGTAAAAAAACAGTTTAAAACTCTTGTAAAAAAATTTCATCCTGATAGAAACGCTGGTAACAAACAGTTTGAAGATAAATTGAAAAAAATTACTTTGGCATATAGCCATCTTAAACTTATGATGATTGAAAAATAATACTTATGGTGCAATTAACAGAATTAACTCCGGATATGAAAATTTCTGTAAAACAAATTTTTGGAATTGATACAGAAATGAAAGTTGATGGATTTTCCAAAAAAAATGAATATGTCCCTGAAATTGATACTAATTATAAATTTGATAGAGACACAACTTTAGCTATTATTTCAGGTTTTGCATACAATAAACGCGTTTTGATTCAAGGATATCATGGAACCGGAAAATCAACTCACATAGAACAAGTTGCAGCCAGATTAAATTGGCCATGCTTAAGAGTAAATTTGGATAGTCATATAAGTCGTATAGATTTAATTGGAAAGGATGCAATTGTAATAAAAGATAATAAACAAATTACAGAATTTAAAGAAGGTATACTTCCTTGGTCTATACAAAATCCAATAGCATTAGTATTTGATGAATATGACGCTGGTAGACCTGACGTAATGTTTGTGATTCAAAGAGTTCTGGAAAAAGAAGGAAGTTTCACTTTGTTGGATCAAAATAAAGTTTTGCATCAACATCCTTTCTTTAGATTGTTTGCAACAACAAATACTATAGGATTGGGTGACACGACTGGACTTTATCAAGGAACACAACAAATAAATCAAGGACAGTTAGACAGGTGGAATATAATTACAACTTTAAATTATCTCAAATTTGATAAAGAGTTAGAAATTATTCTTGCGAAATCAAAAGGTTTAAATACGAAAGAAGGCAAAGAAGTTGTTTCTAATATGATAAAGGTTGCTGACTTGACTAGAAAAGGATTTGTAAATGGAGACATTTCTACGGTCATGAGTCCTCGAACAGTTTTGCATTGGGCTGAAAATTCTGAAATATTTAAAGATGTTGGTTACGCATTTAGAGTAACTTTTCTCAATAAGTGTGACGATTTAGAAAAAAATATAATCGCAGAATATTATCAAAGATGTTTTGGTGAAGATTTACCAGAATCGTCAATTAATATTAAAATATAAAATTTTCAAATGGATGAACGGGAACTCTTAAAAGAAAGATTTAAATCTGCTGTCTCTTCAGCTGTTAAAGCTATTTCTGAAAATTATGACCTTGAAATTAAATTTGGAAATAACTTAAGCTCAAAAAAGAATTCTTTAAATCTTCCTGAAATTGTAAACTTAAAAAAACTACAAGATTTTACCAATTTAAGAGCTTTTGCTGATTCTGAAGCTTTAAAAATAAAATATACTGATGAAAAAATTTATAATAAAAATCAGCCAACAGGATCGATGGCGAAGGCATTATATGCTATCGCTGAAAAAATAAGATATGAAAAGATTGGATCAGAAAAATTAAAAGGAGTGAAAAATAATATTACACAGTGTTACGAAAATAAGTTTAAAGATAGAAAAATTGAAGAAATCAGAACGGAATCGGACGTACCAATTACAGAAGCATTTGAATTATACCTAAGAAGCCACTTTTTCAAAATAAACCAAAATGAAGCTACAAAAAAGGTATTAAGCTATTGGAAAAATTTGTTTGATAAAAATCTAAAAAAAAAACTAAAAGAATTGGATAATTGTGTTGAAAATCAAAACGAATTTAATCAATTAATAGCGGATTTAATTAACAATTTAGACTTTGAAGATTCAGATTCGAAAGAACAGGAGGAAAAAAAGGAAACTTCGAAAGAAGACGCATCTTCTTCTGATAAAAATCAAGATGAAAACAGCTCAACTCAAAAAGATGAGGATAAATCTAACGATTCTGACGTAAATGTTATTGATGCCAACTTCGAATCGTTTAGTGAAAATAAGGATGTTGATGATAAAGAGACAAAAGAAGTTGTGGGTGATCCAAATTTATCTAAAAAAAATCAAAAAAATTTACTGAAAGAAAAATATAAAATATTTACCAACAAATATGATGAAATAAAAAATGCTGAAGATTTAGAAAATGAAGAAGAAATTATTAGACTGAGAAAAAATTTAGATCAGCAGCTCACTAATTTACAGAGCTTAATAGCAAAACTTGCAAATAAACTTCAGCGACAATTATTAGCAAAACAAAATAGATCGTGGGAATTTGACTTGGAAGAAGGAATGCTTGATGCCTCAAAATTATCTAGAATAGTTGCCGATCCATTTCACTCCTTATCTTATAAAATGGAAAAGGAAACTGAATTTAAAGACACGATAGTTACGCTTCTTATCGATAATTCCGGTTCTATGAGGGGAAGACCAATTTCTGTTGCAGCAATATGTGCTGATATTTTATCACGAACTTTAGAAAGGTGCTCTGTAAAAGTTGAAATTTTGGGTTTTACAACAAAAAATTGGAAAGGTGGAAAAAGCAGAGAGCAATGGAACTTGGAAAATAAACCAACCAACCCAGGAAGATTAAATGATTTAAGGCATATTATTTATAAATCTGCAGACAAACCTTGGAGACAATCAAAAAAAAATCTTGGTTTAATGCTTAAAGAAGGTTTGTTAAAAGAAAATATTGACGGAGAAGCTTTGCTTTGGGCATTTAAAAGAGTCTCTTCAAGAAAAGAAGAAAGAAAAATACTAATGGTTATATCGGATGGTGCTCCGGTCGATGACTCAACTTTGTCTGTAAACTCAGGAGACTATTTGGAAAAACATCTAAAACAAACTGTTAAGTGGATAGAAGAAAATTCAAATATAGAAATTCTTGCTATCGGTATAGGGCATGATGTAACTAGGTATTATAAAAAAGCCATTAAAATAGCTGATGTTCAAGAACTTGGAGATGTAATGGTAAATCAGTTAACCAAACTTTTTTCAGTAAAAGATAACAAAACTATACATTAATTTTTTTTTTTACAACTGAAGCTTCCTTAATACAAGATATTGCTAATCTAAAAGGTATTAACATCAATAATGCTACAATTATTTTTACTGACAAATCACCAATAGATAAGGTTATCCAATTTACATTGGTTCCATAAAATGAAATAGAAAAAAATAAAAAAGTATCGACGCATGACCCGATTAAAGATGAAACTAAAGGTGCCGCAAACCAAATTCTTTTTCTTAAATGATCAAAAATATTGACATCAATTAGTTGAGCAATAAGAAATGCTGTCCCAGATCCAATCGCAATTCTAATGGAAATCAAATCTGAATAATTTGTAGAAAAATAAAGTGTTAAAAGAATTCCAAGCGCAAATCCTAAATATACAATTTTTTTTGCAGTATCTTTGCCGTATCTTCTATTAGACAAATCAGTAATTAAAAATGCAACTGGATAACTAAAGGCTCCATATGTTAACAAATCACTAAGCCCAAAATAGTTTACGGGAAATTTAACAAGGTAGTTTGATAGTGTAACTACCAGACCCATTAAAAAAGCTAAAATAAAAAAAAAACGGTTTTCTAACCTAATCATTAATAATTAAACTTTAGCGATTATTTTATTTTTAAGCTTTTTTGCTCTTGATGACAATTTGAATGATTTGGCGCTTTTTAAGTAAAAATCTAACCCACCCTTATAATCTACAGTTCTCAATGCCGAGTTGCTAACATTTAGCTTGATGTTTCTTTTCAATATATCGCTTTTAAAGGTCACTTTCTTCAGGTTGGGAAAAAATTTCCTTTTGGACTTATTGTTTGCATGGCTCACTTTATGACCTTTTAAGGGAGACTTGCCTGTAAGTTCACATTTCTTTGACATATTAAATTTCCTTAGCTGTATATAGATGCAGTAGAAAATGGAATCAAGGTAATATATTAAAATATTGACAACTTTAGTATCGAGGAATAGTTATATTCAAAGATTTTCAAATGGAAATTTACTTACCAATAGCTGAAGTTCAAATTAACGTAATATTAATACTTTTTGTAAGTTATGTAATAGGGTTCTTGTCAGGATTGTTCGGGGTAGGTGGTGGCTTTTTAATGACTCCTTTTTTAATTTTCATGGGAATTCCTCCGATTTATGCAGTCGCCAATGAAGCTAATAATATTTTGGCATCATCAACTTCCGGTACTATTACTCACTGGTTTAAAAAAACCATGGATCTAAAAATGGGCTGGATGATAATTGGAGGTGGACTAATGGGAACTGCTATTGGAATGCTAACTTTTGGATATTTTAAAGGAATAGATAAAATAGATTTAGTTATAACATTGGCCTATATGTACGTTTTAGCCATCATAGGAAGTTTTATGCTTAGAGATGGGCTTATGGAAATTGATAGAATTAAAAAAAAAGTAATAATAAAAAAAAAATTACACACTCATTATTGGATACATGGACTGCCTTTTAGAATGAGATTTAAAAAATCTCAAGTATACGAAAGTGCCCTAGTTCCAATTATCTTAGGTGTTGTTGTGGGTTTTGTCGCCGCAATCATGGGTGTGGGAGGAGCATTTTTAATGGTGCCAGCTATGATCTATCTGATCGGCATGCCAACAAAATTGGTGCCGGGCACATCTTTGTTCGTTACAATATTTGTAACCGGATTTGTTGTTGTGTCTCATGCCTTTACATATAATACAATTGATTTAGTCCTTGTTCTAATATTAATCACAGGTTCAATAGCAGGAGTTCACTCAGGTCAAAAACTTGGACAAAAACTTCAAGGATCAGAGTTAAAAACTTTGCTGGCTTTGCTTATGCTTTCAATAGGAGTTTTAATGGCATACGATACATTTTTCAGAAATGGAACACCGAGTCTTCGAATCCCAACTGATCAGGTTGTCGAAATCAGTGAATTTGGAAATACAATTTTTAACTTATCAAACAATTATCCAGTTGTTTATGGAATTTCATCAATTTTCTTAGCATTGGTTGCAGGAGTAGCTGTTTCTTTTTTAAGAAGAGCTATAAGCAGATGGAGATCTGAGAGAATAAACCAACAATCAATGTATTAATGAATGCAACGTTAACTGTAGCCTTTTTAGCTGGATTAATTAGTTTTTTATCACCTTGTGTTCTGCCATTAATTCCTGGATATATTTCTTATATTTCGGGTACATCGCTTGACAAAATAAAAGAAAAGAAAAGAAATTTAATAGTTATTAAAACAGTTTTTTTTACTTTAGGGTTTTCTATTGTATTTATAGCATTAGGTTCTACTGCTACACTTATTGGAAAATTTTTTTTAATTAATTCAAATATTTTTAGAATCATAGCTGCATCCATTATAATATTATTTTCTCTTCAACTTTTAGAAGTTATTAATTTTAATTTTATGAACAAAGACATAAGAATTTTTACTAGTCAATATAGTGATAATTTGACATTCCCTTTAATTGTTGGCGCAGCCTTTGCATTTGGCTGGACACCTTGCATAGGGCCTATTCTTGGATCAATTATAACATTGGCTGCATTAGAAGAAAATGCTAACAGAGGAATTTTATTATTATCCTTTTACTCTTTGGGTTTAGCCATACCATTTATTATATCTGGAGTTTTGATTGATAAGTTTTTTTTATTTTCTAAAACTTTTAGAAAAAATTTATCAAATATAAATAAAATAGGTGGAGCTGTCTTACTGCTAACAGGAATAGCTATTTTGACTGATCGGTTACAAATTCTTGGATTTTTTATATTGGAATACTTTCCTTGGTTTGAAAAGATCGGTTAACTATATACCTTTGCCTACAACATCCTTTATATTTTTTATTCCCTCGGTCTTTAAAATTTGAATTAATTCTTTTTTTATATCTTTGGCTGCGGAAGGTCCTCTATAAACAAATCCAGTATAAAGCTGCAATAATGATGCTCCTGCAAGGATTTTTTCGTATGCGGATTTTCCTGAATTTACACCGCCAACACCAATGATAGGAATTTTATTTTTCAATTCTATATAAAACTTCTTAATTATATTATTTGATATTTTGTTCAAAGGTTCACCTGAAAGTCCTCCTTCTTCTTTTCTTAGTTCGCTTCTCAGATTAGCTCTATTACCGTTTGTAGTATTTGTAAGTATAATTGCAGAAATATTACTTTTTATCGCAGCCTGCGCAATTTCTGGGATGTAACTATTATTTATATCCGGTGATATTTTTAATAATAAAGGAATACTAGTTCCTTTATCTTTTTTTATTTTATTGAGCGAAGTGATGAGTTCTATAAGTTTTTCTTGATCGTGAAAATCTCTTAAACCTTCAGTATTTGGTGAAGAAATATTTATAGTAATATAATCTGCTACATCAAAAAAGTTTTTTAACCCTATACAAAAATCATTTTTTTGATCATTAGTTTCTTTGTTTGGCCCAATATTAATTCCCAATATACCTTTGCTTCTGTCAGATTTAATCCTAGCTTTTATTGCTACAATTCCATCATTATTAAATCCCAACCTGTTAATTAAAGCCTGATCGTCTTCAAGTCTGAATATTCTGGGTTTAGGATTGCCGTATTGTTTGAGCGGTGTAACTGTTCCAACTTCTACAAATCCAAATCCTAATCTTAACAATGAATTATAAACTTCGGCACTTTTATCAAACCCTGCTGCAAGACCTATGGGATTTGGAAAATTTTTTCCTAACAATTTAATATTTAACATTTGTTCGTCTTCAACCTCAAACATGCTGCTAGGAAAAGGATTAAACTTAAGTGATTTAATAGCTAAATCATGAGCAGTTTCTGCGTCTAGGTTAAATAAGAGAGGTCTTAATACAGAAAACATTATTTAATATATTTGTTAATCAGTTCTATACTTTCTTTTATGCCAAAAAAACTTATAAAAAACCCCATTCTTGGTCCGTCTTGATCTCCAAAAATTATTTCATAGATTGCTTTAAACCATTCTCTTAAATTTTCTTCGTAACCATTATCTTTTCCAACTGAATAAACAATTGTTTGAATAGCCTCCGGATCCATTTGTTCTTTACATTCTTTCAATCTTTTAACTAAATCTTTTAGTGCTTTTTTTTCTTTATCATTTGCTTTTCTATACTTTTTATTAGGTTTAACTATATCTTCAAAGTACTTTAATGCATAACCAACTAAACTATCTAAAATAGGATGATCTGAAGCTTTAATATTTTTTTTATTTTTTTTTATAAATTTCCATAATACTTCTTTGTCGTTAGCATTACTTGTTCCAACTAAATTTAGTAAAACTGAAAATGGCATAATTGATTTTTCTTTTGGGGGATTGCCTTTGTGAATATGCCAGACCGGATTCAATAGTTTTTGTTTATCATCTTGTTCGCTAAATTTATCAATGGATGTTAAATATTCATCAACAGCTTTTGGAACAACATCGGCATAAAGTTTTTTTGCTCTCTTAGGATTTTGATACATATACAAAGATAAACTTTCAGGGGAAGCATATTTTAGCCACTCTTCAATGGTTATTCCATTTCCTTTTGATTTCGATATTTTTTCACCTTTTTCATCTAAAAACATTTCGTATGCAAAACCATTTGGACTTTTTTTTCCAAGGATTTGACAAATTTTTCCAGAAAGAATTGCACTCTCAATTAAATCTTTTCCGTACATTTCATAATCGACATCAAAAGAATACCATCTCATTGCCCAATCTACTTTCCATTGTAATTTACATTTTCCATTAGTAACTTCTGTTTCTTTTTTTTTATTGTCATGTTCATAAATAATTTTTCCTTCACTTTTTTTTACTTCAATAACTGGCACTTCTAAAACTTTTCCTGTCTCAGGACATACAGGTAAAAAAGGACTATAAGTTTTTTGCCTTTCCTTTCCCAGTGTGGGAAGAACAATCTCTCTTATCTGTTCATACTTTTCCAAAACCAAAAGTAAAGCAGAATTAAATAATCCTTTTTTGTACGTATTGGTAGAGCTTTTAAAAATGTAATCAAATTTAAAATCGTCTAAAAATTTTTTTAACATTTCGTTGTTGTGCTCTCCAAAGCTACTATATTTCTTAAAAGGATCAGGAACACTGGTAAGAGGTTTGTTTAAATTTTTTTCTAATATTTCTTTATTTGGAATATTGTCAGGTATCTTTCTTAAGCCATCCATGTCATCAGAAAAAGTAATTATTTCCGTTGGAATTTCGATTAATTGTTTTATGGCATTAACCATCATGGTAGTACGTGCTACTTCAGCAAAAGTTCCTATGTGTGGTAAACCACTTGGGCCATAACCAGTTTGCAAAGTGATTTTACCTTTTTTTTCATAAATTTTTTTCCTTTCCTTAACCAATTTTCTTGCTTCAACAAATGGCCAGGAGCTAGTTGCTTGAATTGCTGATTTATCAATCACGATATAAAAGATTTATTAAATTTCATGAGTAAAATACAGGTATAATAAGGTCTTATTATGTTGAATTTCAAATATTTTTAAATAACCTCCGGTTTCAAAAATGAACAACAACAAAACTGTTTTTTTTTCAATTGGTGTGCTCCTAATAATATTGGGAACATTCATGCTTATACCATTTTTTGTTCAATTTTTATATGACGAGAAAAGCAATACTTTTCTATCATCAGCATCTGTAACAGCATTTATTGGAATACTTTTAGTGCTTACAAATCTAGAAGAAAATAGAAAGTTGAATTTACAGCAAGCTTTTCTTTTAACAACTTTGTCTTGGCTTAGTATTGCTATTTTTGGATGTATTCCATTTTTATTATCTAATCTTAATTTATCATATGTTGATGCTTTTTTTGAAAGTATGTCCGGCATAACAACTACCGGTTCAACAATTATTACTAATTTAGATGCGGCTCCAAAAAGCGTTCTTATTTGGAGATCTATCTTACAGTGGCTTGGCGGGATAGGTATAATCGTAATGGCAATTACAATACTACCTCTACTAAATATTGGAGGCATGCAATTATTTCGGATGGAAAATTCTGATACGACCGAAAAAATTTTACCACGAACGCGCAAAGTAACTTTGATTATTTCAGCAATTTATCTTTTTTTAACTTTTGCATGTGGTATTTCATATTGGTTTGTTGGAATGAATGTATTCGACAGCATCGCTCATGCTATGACAACAATTGCCACAGGAGGCTTTTCTACTTATAGCAGTTCAATTGGTTATTTTGAAAATCCAAAAATTGAAGTTGTCGCAATAATTTTTATAATTTCAGGAAGTATACCATTCATATCTTATTTAAAATTTGTAAAAGGTGATAAAAAAATATTTTTTAAAGACTCTCAAATTAAAGGTTTGTTTTATATTTTAATTATTTCTATTTTGTTAATGTTTTTGTATTTAATTTTAAGTGGTGGAAAACATAATTTTTTAGATAATCTAAGAATATCTGCTTTTAACGTTGTATCGGTTTTATCAGGAACGGGATACGTGACAGCAGATTTTAGTTCTTGGGGAAAATTTCCATTGATATTTTTTCTTTTTTTAATGTTTATTGGTGGATGCGCAGGTTCCACGACTTGTGGTATTAAAATTTTTAGATTTCAAATACTAGGGCATTTTATATTAAACCAAATTAAAAAGCTCGTATATCCAAGAGGTGTATTTTCTATAAAGTACAATAATGAAAAAATTAGTAATAGTTTTATTTATTCAATAATAACTTTTGTATTTCTTTATTTCTTTATTTTTTTTATTTTAGCTGCACTTTTGTCGATAAATGGTTTAGATTTTATCACAGCAATTTCAGGATCTGCTTCTGCAATATCAAATGTGGGACCTGGATTAGGCGATGTAATTGGTCCTGATGGAAATTTCAGTAATTTACCAACTTTCTCTAAATTAAGTTTGAGTTTCGGTATGCTTCTTGGTAGGCTTGAACTGTTTGCGGTGTTGGTTTTGTTTTTTCCTTCGTTTTGGAAAAACTGAAACTTATTGGTGATTTATGGAAATATATAAAAAACAAACATTGTCTGAAACCTTTTCTGTTTATTTTGATAAACGGATGATAAGAATTCTTTTGCTTGGAATTATAAGTGGATTTCCATGGGTGTTGATAGGAAGCAGTTTAAGTCTTTGGTTAAAAGAAGATGGTTTAAGTCGTAGTACTATAGGTTGGGCAGGATTAATATTTGCTGTTTATGCATTTAATTATTTGTGGGCCCCAATAATAGATAGAATTCGTATCCCATGGCTAACTAGTAAAATTGGTCACCGTCGTGGTTGGATTGTAACAATGCAACTAATTATTTTAATTAGTTTAGTATGTTGGAGTGTAGTAGATCCAACGGCAAATCTAGCGTTAGTAATTACAATTGGATTGATTATTGCCGTTGCATCAGCAACTCAAGATATCACTGTTGATGCCTTAAGGATTGAACAGATTGGACAAGATGAAGGAAAATCGATGCAGGCTGGTGCTGCCATGGCAGTGGTTGGTTGGTGGACGGGATATAAGTTAGGAGGCGTAATAGCCCTGAACGCTGCTGAATACTTCCAACAATCAGGATTTCAAAATTATTGGCAAATTACCTTTTTAGTTCTTGGGATAGTTATTATAGCTTGCAACATCGGTCTTATGTTTGTTCATGAGCCTCAACCAACAGAAAGACAAGAATCTCAAAAAAGAACTGATAAAATGATAGAAGAAAGACTGGGATCTTCTAACGTAGCAACAAAATCAGTTGCGTGGGTTAGCGGAACTATTGCAGGCCCCATTATAAGTTTTTTTAAAAAAAATGGATTTAAAATTGCTATAGGAATTTTAGGATTTGTATTTCTGTTTAAGATTGGAGAAGCTTTCCTTGGACGAATGTCCATAGTATTTTATAAAGAAATAGGTTTTTCAAAATCAGATATTGCTCTTTATTCTAAAGGCTTGGGATGGATAACGACAGTTATTTTTACTCTTCTCGGAGGCTTGTTTGCAATTCGCTCAGGTGTCATAAAAGCAATGTTTGTATCTGGAATATTAATGGCCTCTACAAATCTTTTGTTTTCTTTGCTTGCCTGGACAGGAAAATCTGAATTGCTTTTTGCGGTAGCTGTAATTTTTGATGATATTGCTGCTGCGTTTGCGACTGTTGCTTTTGTAGCCTTTATTTCTATGTTAGTTGATAGAACATATACAGCTACTCAATATGCTTTACTTGCTTCAATCGGAACAGCTGGCAGAACAACTCTTGCAGCTTCATCGGGAGCAATGGTTGATTGGTTAAATGGTGATTGGGGAATATTTTTTGTAATAACTGCCATTATGGTAATCCCTTCTTTAATTTGCTTGTGGTTTATAAGAGATAAACTCAAATTGAAGTGAGAAGTAGTCTACCTATAATAAACGTATATAAAAAAAAGAGTATAAAATCCGAACTCTCCACACAACTTTTATATGGGGAAACATTCAAAATATTAAAAAAAAATAAATCATGGATCAAAATTAAAAATGACCAAGATAATTATAAAGGTTTTATTAAAAAAAAAAATTTTTATCCTAATCAAAAAAACACTCATAAAGTTTTCAGTTTAAGTGCAATAATATATTCAAGACCAGGTATTAAAATTAAAAAAAAACTTAGTTTTGGATCTAAAATTAAAGTTACTGAAAGTAAAAAAAATTATTATAAATTTGACAATTTTTGGATTAAAAAAAAAGATATAAAAAAAATTAATTATAAGACAAAAAATATTTTTGAAAATATAAAAAAATTTACCAATATAAGATATAAATGGGGAGGCAAGCATTATAGTGGTATCGATTGTTCAGCGCTTGTGCAGTTGCCTTTTAACTTTAATAATAAATTTTGCCCAAGAGATACCAAAGATCAAATTAGGTATTTTAAGAAAAGAATTAAAATAGAAAATATAAAGAAAAACGATCTAATTTTTTGGAAAGGCCATGTAGCTATTGCTACTTCAAAACACACTTTGATCCATGCTTACGGACCAAAAAAGAAAACATTAATAATGCCTATCAAAAAAACTATTGATAGAATTTACAAAACGACAAATTTAAAAGTAATTGGGATAAGAAGAATATCTTAATTACTTATTCATGTACCAAATTACTACTACTGCTGCAGCTACCCAAACCATAATATGCCTCCTATTAGTTAATTAAATCGCGAATCAGTCTAAATTATAAAGCAAAATATATATCATTTAAATCAATTATTTGTTTAAAGCAAAACACGTTATTATACTGTTCAATTAAAATGAGAAATTTTTTTATAATAATTTTACTAAGCGTTTTTCTTTGTAATACCAGCTTTGCAGATATGTACTTTTTTAAACAATGTAAAATTAGTAATGCGGTAGTAGGAAATTATACAATAAATCTTAAAAAGAACACCATTGATGTAGAGTTAAAAACGGGCGATGGGACAGTTCAAAATTTTTCTGACAAAATAAAATCAATAGAAAAAAACAAAATTATTAGTGAAAAAATAAAAAGCGCGAAAGGTGAGGAAATCTATTATCAATATTTTTTAAACTCCAAATCAAAATCTGTAGTTAAACTAGAATATAAAAAAGAAAGTGGAATTGACATGGAGATTTTTAAACTAAACGGAAAAAGAGTTAGTTATTGCATGGACGTTAAAAGTGATTGGGATAAAGAAAAAATAGAAAAAGCAAAAGTTAATAAAGAAGAAGAAGAAATTTTAAAAGCACAAGAAGAATTAAAAAAAGAGCAAGAATCTGTATTTACATGTCAGGGTAACGATATTAAAGAATGGACAAATTGTAAGGGTTCTTACAAAGCTGGGTCTGGACATAAATATAAAGGATTGTTTAAAAATGGAAAAATTATTAAAGGAATATCAATATATCCTGGTGGAGCACGATATTTAGGTGATTTTAAAAATTTTGAACCACATGGATATGGAACTTTTATTTGGGCAAACGGAGATAAATATTACGGCGAATGGCAAAATGGTAAGAGTCATGGTAACGGAACTAAAGTATGGAAAAATGGTAGAAAATATTTAGGAAAATTTAAAGATGATAAATTACATGGAGAAGGAACTTTATTTTACCCTGATGGCAAAAAATATGAAGGAGAATTTGTAAATGGAAAACGACACGGAAAAGGAACTTTTACATATTCTGATGGAAGTGCTTACATAGGTAGTTTTAATTCTGGAATAGAACAGGGTGTGGGTGATTGTGTTAGTCCGGAAGGATCTATTGTTAAATGTAAAGATAAAGAAGAAACGCAAGCTAAAGATTTTTCTGGGAAAGATATACGTAAGATTGAAATTGTTGCAAGAAAATGGGTTAGAATTAGTCAGTACGAAAGTAATACAAAGCGAGGCAAAAAAGTTATGGATAAATTAAAAGCAGATTTTGAAATTAAAGCAAAAGAACTTTGTTTACCAAAATCTAATTACAATGTTTTAGAAAAAAAAATAGAAGTATTAGAACTTGATGAAACTCCAGCATACGGTCTAGAAACTAAAGTTAAATTAGTTGCAAATGGTGTTGTTGAGTGCATATAAGTTCTTTTAAAAATGATCAGGGGGTGTGATTAGATTATTTTCTTGGTTTGGACCCAAATTTATTTTTTCCATTAGTTCCGTTTTGTGAGCAGAATATAGCAAATACAATAAAAGTTACTAACCATATAACGTATCCTGTGCCCAGAAACTCATCTATAACAAAACCAGGAATGAAAATACATTGCATCCAACCTGATTTACCAAAATCATGAATACGTCTAGCTGTAACTGCTATACCAGGTATTGCGATTGGTAAAACAATAAATAAAGTAGCTATAGAGAAAATATCTTCACTAACGCCCATCATGCCTAGAAGAAATCCCGCAATAAAAAAATATATAAATTCAAATAATAAAAAATACCAAAATGCAGATTTTGATGCCCTGTCTTTAAAATTAAAATAATTATTTAAACCAGAAGAAATAGCTTCGATAAAATTCATTAAAAATCCTTTGTAATTTATTTTTAAAAGTGATCAGCAAGTGATCAATTATATACTAGCTTTTTTTTTAACTAGATAAAAGATTAAATTAATGGCGGAGAGAGTGGGATTCGAACCCACGGTACCTTTGACAGTACACAAGCTTTCCAAGCCTGCGCCAATTTTTAAACGTAGCAAAATCAATATTTATTTAACGGAGAAATCTTAAAATTGGAGTTGGATTGCGATCAGAGTGTGATCATTATTTTATTGTTTTAGTTAAGAAATTTTTATAAAGATTTAAGGCATCATCTTTTAATTCAACTGGAAATAGTTTCACTTCTTTATCTTTTTCAAACTCTTTGCCTACTTTTCTATATTCAACGTCTAAATAAGGATCATCTTTTGGTGTTTTTTGTCGATAGTGCAAACCCGTTGAATATCCATCATCATTTTTATACGAAATATACCAACAAACATATTCTTTTCCACTAATCATGCTGCCACCCACTTTTACTTTGCTACCAACACAATTTTTCGACCAATCAAATTCTTTTTCTAATGAATGAAAAATTTCTTCGAGAAACTCTTGGGCTTTTGCGCTTTTTCCACCTAAAATCTTTTTTGCACTCTTGGGAAATTTAGTTCTCATTTCTGTTTCAACAGCTTTAACTAGGGATTCCCTTTCATAATCGCTTATGGATGGGT
>CACEPH010000006.1 GCA_902561465.1 uncultured Pelagibacteraceae bacterium | reverse complement strand
AATATGAAAAAAAATATAAATTATCTATAAAAGATAATGAAGGTTTTTGGAGAAAAGAAGGAAAACGAATTGATTGGATTAAACCTTATACAAAAATAAAAGATGTTAAATACAGCAAAGAGGATGTTAAAATCAAGTGGTATTATGACGGAACGCTTAATGCTTCAGCAAATTGCATAGATAGACATTTAGTAGACAAAAAAAATAAAACTGCAATTATTTGGGTTGGAGATGATCCAAAAGATTCGAAACATATTAGTTACAAAGAACTTCACAGAAATGTTTGTAAAACTGCAAATGGTTTAAAAGAACTTGGGATTAAAAAAGGTGACAGAGTTACAATATATTTGACTATGATACCAGAACTAGCATATTCAATGTTGGCTTGCGCAAGAATTGGTGCGATTCATTCTATTATCTTTGGTGGTTTTTCTCCAGACTCAATAGCTGGAAGAATTAATGATTGTCAGTCTGATTACATTATTACTGCCGATGAAGGTGTTAGAGGAGGCAAAATAATTCCTCTTAAAAAAATAACTGATGAAGCTCTATCGCAATGTCCAAATGTAAAAAAATGCATCGTGGTAAAAAGGACAGGAAATGAAGTAAATTGGGTTAATGATAGAGATGTTTCGTATGACGATATAACCAAAATGGCTCCTGATAAATGTGAGCCAGAAGAGATGGGTGCTGAAGATCCATTATTCATACTTTATACTTCTGGATCAACAGGAAAACCTAAAGGAGTTCTCCATACTACAGGAGGTTATATGGTCTATGCCTCTATGACTCATCAGTATATTTTTGATTACAAAAAAAATGATATTTATTGGTGTTCGGCTGATATTGGATGGGTGACAGGTCATAGTTACATTATTTATGGTCCTCTTTCTAATGGTGCAACAACAATTATGTTTGAAGGTGTCCCAAACTACCCTGATGTTTCAAGATGGTGGAAAATTGTAGACAAATATAAAGTTAATATTTTCTATACAGCTCCAACTGCGTTGAGAGCACTAATGAAAGAAGGAGCGGGACCAGTTAAGAAAACAAGTAGAAAATCTTTAAAACTATTGGGTACAGTCGGGGAACCAATTAATCCAGAAGCCTGGCTTTGGTACTACAAGGTTATTGGAGATTCTAGATGTCCTATTGTTGACACATGGTGGCAAACAGAGACTGGTGGAATATTAATTTCTCCGCAACCAGGTGCGATTGATCTTAAACCTGGTTCAGCAACAAAACCATTTTACGGAATTAAACCTGTTATAGTTGACGAAAAAGGTAAAACATTAAAAGGTCCATGTAGAGGAAGATTATGCATGGCCCAATCATGGCCAGGACAGATGAGAACTGTATATGGGGATCATCAAAGATTTATAGATACGTATTTTTCACAGTTTGATGGAAAATATTTCACAGGAGATGGATGTAGAAGAGATGAAGATGGATATTATTGGATAACAGGAAGAGTAGACGATGTAATAATAGTTTCTGGTCATAATCTCGGTACTGCTGAACTTGAAAGTGCTTTTGTTGCTCATTCAAAAGTTGCCGAAGCAGCTGTTGTGGGATATCCGCATGATATTAAGGGAAACGGTCTGTATTGTTATGTAACATTAAATGCTGGGGAAAAACCTTCTGGTGATTTAGAAAGAGAATTAAAACTTTGGGTTAGAAAACAGATTGGACCTATTGCTACACCTGATCTTATACAATTTGCTCCTGGTTTACCAAAAACGAGATCAGGCAAAATCATGAGAAGAATACTTAGAAAAATCGCTGCAAACCAACATGATCAGTTAGGAGATACAACAACACTTGCTGATCCTAGTGTAGTTGAAAGTTTAGTAGAAAATAGAAAGAACAATTAAATAATAATGAATGGTTTGTTGAAAACATTAGTCAAGCCTGACTGGGATGACAATCCTAAAAGATCTGAAATTTTACATGCAGCAAATTTGCTTCAAATAGGAGAATTTCAATTAATACAATTAGCATATAAAATTTGGTACAAAGAAGACCTGCCTGAAGAAAAAATAAATAAAATATTTAGTGAATACATGGTCTCTGGAATTATACCTATTTGGGTCACTTATTATGCTAGAGATATTATAAAAATGGAAGGAGTTAACGCGTTAAATAGTTATGATGAAAAATATCACCTTTATGATCATGAATTCGGAGAACATATCCAAAACGACAAACAAAGGAAAAGACGCGGGGTACTTTATGCTAGTATTATTGCGTTTGTTTTTATAGCTAGCCATTACATGGCTGCAAATTATGTTAGCATAGAAGAACCTGCTGACCTTTTTCCTCCATATCTTGAAAAAAGTATAGCTTATCCAGAGCTATATAAAAAAGATTAATGTTCGATTTTATTCCACAAGAATATGAAAAATTAGTAAATATTATTTTTTTAGTAGTAACAGCCCTAATAGCAAGACACGGAATAACTTATAGAAAAGAAGATGGTGAAAGAGATTTTGTAAGGCTATTATTTGGATGTATAGCTGCTACTTATTTTTTTCTAGTACTTTTTAAAGATGTATTAGGACTTATAAGCTTCTAAAGTTTACCAGGTTTGTGCATTACCTGTCCTTCATCTAGTTCTTTTATACTTAAAATCCTTTCATCTTCTGGAAGCTGAAGTTGCTCATTAAGATATAAAGCCCTTTCTTTTACAGATGATGACTTGAATTTATAGTTAAGTATAACAGTTCCAAGACCAGGTCCAGCAACTGCCTCATAATCAATTCCAAGGGCTTTTACATAATCTTTTAATTCTTCCTCATAATTTTTATTTCTATCTTTAATAATTCCACGGTTTGCATACGCAGCTGCCAGAGTTCCTATCCCTGTTCTGTCATCTTCTTCAAGATTTTTTTCTAGAAAAATTATGAGATCGCTTAAAGTTTTGTCTGCTTTTATATATTTTTTTTCAGAAATAAACACTAGAGCCTTACACATCATGGCGCCTCTGTGATTAGGAGTTTTGCTTAAAGCTTTATTTGCTTCTTCTAAGGCTTCTTCGTATTTTTTATCTTTTAAACGAATATCACAAACTTCTGTTTCGTAATCACCAGGAGGTCTATCCATAAAAGATCTTACAAATCCCCAGACTGTGAACATGACGAAAGTTAATATTGCCATGTATATGACAAATCTTTTTAGTACATTTGGATTAATATTCATTAATTAAATACCTGAGTTACATATAAATAACTAAAAACAATACACAAAAGCACCGAAGTAAATGTTGCTCTTTTTTTTAAAATTTTTTTCTCATCATCAGATACCATTTTTTGTGATTTCTGCTTTTTTCTAACGTACAAAACCCAAATCATTTGACGAACGGGGAAAAATAAAGCTGCACTTAAAACAATGACCCAAATAGGATCATGAAAAGCGATATAGAAAGATGTTAAATTCATATAAACCTAGTTATATACTTAAAATAACACCCATATAGCAACAATTTCAATTAATAGTTGCATCTATTTTGGGCTATTAAAGTGTTGCTTTGAACAGTTAATTATGCTGAACTTTCGTCATTAATGCTTGGAACTATCGTTCTGAGCATTTTGTGTTTTATAAAACAAGTTAAAAAAAACAAAGGGGGAAACCTTTATGTCAGCAAAAGTAACGTGGCTGATTGTGTTCGTACTACTCTACTGGGCTTATTGTATATTCTGGGGAGTAAGAGGTGCACAGATGGCGAAGACAGCATCTGACTACTTTATATCAGGAAGAAAACTTCCGATGTGGGTATTCGTTCTGGCCGCCACAGCTACATCATTTTCTGGTTGGACCTTTATGGGTCACCCAGGATTAATTTATAGAGACGGTTTCCAATACGCCTACGCGTCTTTCTATGTCATCACTATTCCTTTTACAGGAGTGATGTTCTTAAAGAGACAATGGATATTAGGAAAACGTTTTGGTTACGTAACTCCGGGAGAAATGTTAGCCGATTACTTTAAAGGTGATATGGTTCGTATTTTAACCGTTGTCGTAGCTTTATGTTTCTCAGTTCCTTATTTAGGTTTACAACTTGCAGCATCTGGAAAACTATTTAACGTTTTATCAGATGGTTTATGGGGCGTAACAACTGGTACATGGGTACTAGCTGCTATCGTAGCCCTTTACGTAGGTTTAGGCGGACTAAGATCCGTGGCTTACGTAGATACACTGCAATGCGTACTTCTATGGTTTGGAATTGTAGCAATTGGTTTTATAGCATACGATCTCGTTGGAGGTTGGGCTTCATTAAATGAAGGATTAGCAAAAGTAGCTTTGGTAGAAGGCACTAAGTGGGGACGAACTCCCGGTGATAACTACTCTGCCTACTTCGCAATTCCTGGTGTCATACAATTTACGGCTGGTTTAGGAAAAGAAACTCCAGTTGGTGGATTGTGGACGGGTGTTATGGTGTTAACTTATATGTTTGCTCTTATGGGCATTCATTCTTCACCAGCATTCTCTATGTGGGCTTTCTCTAACAAAGATCCAGAACCATTTGCACCACAACAAGTTTGGGCTTCATCATTTGGAATAGGGTTCGCTTTATTCATATTTACTGCAGCTCAAGGAATGGGTGCGCACTTACTAGGTGCCGATCCAGTTGTGAATGCAGCAGGAGCTAACATTTCAAATGTGCTTCCTGAATCGATTGGTAAAGGTGGTCAAGGGAATCTTGTTCCATATTTAATTAATACGATCGGGGATGCGGCTCCATGGTTTGTTGGTCTTCTTGCGGTATGTGCACTAGCTGCTATGCAGTCTACAGGTGCAGCGTACATGTCAACTTGTGCTTCAATGTTAACTAGAGATATCTACAAAAAATTCTTCAGACCGAAGATGTCACACGGCGAACAAAAACTTTTTGGTCGTGTTTGTGTGGTACTTGTAGTTGGTGCAGCTTTATTAGTTGCTACATTCTCTACGGATGCATTAGTACTTCTTGGCGGATTAGCAGTAGCGTTTGGTTTCCAAATGTGGGTACCACTAGCTGCGGTTTGCTATTTCCCATGGTTGACGAGAGAAGGAGTATCTTGGGGACTATTAGCAGGAATTATTGCAGTAATGATGACTGAAAGTATTGGTCAAAACTTATTCGGTGATTCTATACCTTGGGGAAGATGGCCTTGGACAATGCACTCTGCATTCTGGGGGATGTTCTTCCAGTTATTGGTATGTTTACCAGTTTCTGCAATGACACAAAACTCAAGAGATCGTGCTCATAGACAAAAATACCATGACTTCTTAGCAGACCACGCTGGTCTTCCAGCAAGCAAGCAAAGTCTTAAGCCAGCGGCTTGGATAATTACAATTGCTTGGTTGTTCTTCGGAATTGGACCGGGAGCTGTTATTGGAAATGATATATTTGGATCACCAAATGATATCAGTACGTGGACTTTCGGAATTCCATCAATTTGGGCTTGGCAAATATTATTCTGGTTATTAGGTACTGGAATGATGTGGTTCTTAGCTTATAAAATGGAGATGTCTACACTTCCTAAAAAATCAGTGAGCGCTCTAGTAGATGATATTGGAGACTCAGCAAGAGCATAAATTACAAATTTATACTTAAAATATTCAAGAAGGGCGGGAATTTCCGCCCTTCTTTTTTTTTGACATAATTCAAATATAAAAATATAAATTTTCTTATGAATAATATTAAAATTTCACCATCAATTTTATCAGCAGATTTTAGTAAATTGGGAAGCGAAATTCAGGATTTAGAAAAGGCAAAAGCTGATCTAATACATATTGATGTTATGGATGGTCATTTCGTTCCAAACATCACAATTGGACCAGAAGTAATAAATAAATTAAGAAAATATACCTCCTTACCATTTGATGTCCATCTAATGATATCTCCTGTTCACAATTTTATTAAAAACTTTGCCGAGGCTGGGGCAGATATTATAACAATACATCCGGAAGCTACTGACGATCTTGTTGGTTCAATAAAAAAAATTAAGTCCTATAATAAAAAAGCAGGTGTATCTTTAAATCCCGAAACACCAGTAGATAAAGTACTTCCTGTTTTAAACTTAATTGATATCGTTTTAATAATGAGTGTCAATCCTGGTTTTGGCGGACAAAAATTTATGAAAGAAACTCTGGAAAAAGTAAAAATACTTAGAAAAGAAATTGACTCAAAAAAATATAATGCCAAAATTGAAATAGATGGTGGTATAAATTTCGAAAATTCAAAAATAGCCATAAAGGCAGGTGTAGATATACTAGTTTCAGGAACTACTATTTTTAAGGAAAATGGGGGAGACTTAAAAAAGAATATTCAATTACTGAAAACAGGATAAAAAATGTATAGTCTTAAAAGTATAAAACTATACTTTTTTTCTATTTTTAAATTATTTTTTTTAAATTTCAGAATCTTTTATTATAAAAGTAGCTACTATAATAAAAAATTAATTACTTTTATTCCCGACAGAATTTTTTACACACCCAGTACATTTTTAAGTGCATCACTGAGCACAATAAGTAATGATTTTTATAAAATCGCCGATGTAACTCCTGAATTATTATGGCAAACAAATTCAAAAGATGAATTAAAATTTGAAAATTTACACAGTTTTTTGTGGCTGGCTAGAATAGATAGAAAAAATAACAAAATAATAACAAAAGATATAATTAGAAGCTGGATGAATATTTTTTCTAACTATAATCCTAATACATGGAAAATGGATATTATAGCTAAAAGAATTATTGCTTGGGCATCTAATACAGACATAACTTTAGAAAATTCAGACAAAGAATATAAGGATAGATTTTTTTTAAGTATAATAAAACAATCAAATTTTCTTTCTAAAAATTTAAATAGTTTATTTCATGGATCAAAAAAAATTATTTGCTGTGCAGCAATTATACTCTCAGGTATGATTTTTAAGGAAAACGAATCTAGTTACAAGGTTGGTATTAAAGAATTAGAAAGAGTTGTAAAAAATTATTTTGATGAAAATGGTTTTCCAAAGTCAAGGAATCCTGAAGAAGTATTTATTTGTATAAAATATTTAATTATAATTAGAGAGTGGCACAAAGAAGCACAAAAACTTATTCCAGATTTCTTAAACGAAATTATAAGTAAATGCGGAAATTGTTATACTATGCTATCTTGTTCAAACAAACAGTTTCCTTTATTCAATGGTGCGACAGAAATTAATTATAAAGATTATGATGTTTTTTTAAAAATCTTAAAATATAAATTTATAAATAAAAACTATGAAATTTCAGATTTAATTAAAATTAAAAAAAACAAATTCGAATTTTTTATTGATTGTGGCAATCCTCCTCCCAACATTTTTGCAAAATATTATCAAGCTGGATGCTTAGCATTTGAACTAGTTTCAAAAAAACAAAAAATTATATGCAATTTAGGTTACGGAAAATATTTATCTCCAAAACTTACAGAAATTAGCCGCTCAACAGCAGCACATTCTACTTTATACATAAATGATACCTCGTCATGTATTTTTCAAAAAAATAAATTTATTAACCAAGTTTATGGAAATTCACTAGTACAAAAACACAGAATTGTTGAAAAAAGTTATAGTGAAAATAAAGATTTTTATATTATAGCAGCTTCACATAATGGCTATGAAAAAAAATTTGGTTATATTCATAAAAGATTAGTTAAAATTTCAAAAAAAGAGGATAAAATTTTTGGACATGATGAATTAAAAAAAACAAAAAATTGTTCGGATTCGTTAAATTATTTTGTAAGGTTTCATATTTATCCTAATACTAAAGTTGTTAAAACCATGGCTGGAAACTCAATATTAATCAGTTTGCCGAATGGAGAGGGATGGTCGTTATTTAGTGAAACTAATAACTTTGAAATTGAAAAAAATATTTTTCTTGGAAATAAAAATAAAATAATCAATAATGAATCTGTTTCTATGTCTGGAAATATTACCCAGGAATTAGTTTCGATAAAATGGATAATAGAAAAAGTAAATTAAATATGAATTTAAAAAAAATTAAAAGAGCAATTATTTCAGTTTCAGATAAATCCAATTTGAAACTTATATTGCCAATCTTAAAAAAATTTAAAGTTGAAATTATAAGCTCTGGTGGTTCTTTTAAAAAAATTAAACAAATGAATTATAATTGTGTTGAAGTTTCAACATATACTGGATTTTCAGAAATGCTAGATGGAAGAGTAAAAACTCTACATCCAAAAATTCACGCTGGGATTCTTAATATAAGAAAAAATAAAAAACATAGACAAATTCTTAATGAAAAAAAAATACCTGATATAGATTTGGTAATAGTTGATCTTTATCCTTTTGAGAAAAAACTTAAAGAGAGAAAAAATTTTCAAAAACTAATTGAATATATAGATATTGGTGGCCCTACTTTGATAAGAGGAGCTGCTAAAAATTTTAATGATGTAACGGTAATTTCAAATATAGATGATTATTCTAATTTGGCAAAAGAACTTAAAATTAATAAAGGTGCTACATCAAATAAATTTAGGAAACTTATGTCATCAAAAGCATTTGGTTTAACTGCATATTATGATTCTGTTATATCAAACTGGTTTAACGATGAATTGAGTATTAAATTTCCTGAGAAAAAAACATTGTATGGAAAATTAATTGAAAATCTTCGATATGGAGAAAATCCTCACCAAGAAGGAAATTTATATAGTTCAACTGACAATATAAATTTAAAAAAAATTCATGGTAAAAAACTAAGCTATAACAATTATAATGATATTTATTCTGCTTTACACATTTTAAAATCTTTAAAGAAAAATCAGGGCACTGTCATAATTAAACACACAAATCCCTGTGGCGTTTCTATAGAAAAAGATCAAATTGCATCTTTTAAAAATGCTTTATCTTGTGATCCATTAAGTGCTTTTGGAGGCGTAATAGCTATTAATTCAATCGTATCAAAAAAATTAGCTTTAGAGCTAAATAAAATTTTTTTTGAAATAATTATATCAAAAGGTTTTAAGAAAGATGCTTTAAAAATTTTAAAAAAAAGAAAAAATATTAGATTAATTAAATGTGAAAATTACAATTTTATAGGAAAAAAACATTTTCTTTTTTTAGGAGAATCTTTTTTGGCACAAGATTCAGATAACAAATTAATAAATAAAAAAATAAAAATAGTTACTAAAAAGAAACCTTCAAAAGAACAAATGCAAAGTTTAAAATTTGCATTTAATATTTGTAAATTTACCAAATCTAACGCTATTGTCTTAGTTAACAACAAATCGACTATAGGAATTGGATCTGGGCAGCCTAGTAGGGTGGATAGCTGCAAAATAGCAACTAATAAAGCATTAGAATTTTCACCAGATAAAATAATAAATTCTGTGGCTGCCTCCGATGCATTTTTTCCTTTTCCTGATGGAATTGAGCAGCTAGCAGAAGCTGGTGTAAAAGCTATTATACAGCCAGGCGGTTCAATAAATGATAAGCAGGCAATAAAATCAGCTAACGAGTCAGGAGTAATTATGGCATTTACTAAAATACGCCATTTTAAACATTAATTTAAAATTTTATCAATTTTCGCTGCTAAAATAAAATCACTTTCCACTAGTCCTTTTATTTTATGTGTAAAAATTTGAACCTTGGCATACCCCCACCCAAAAATTATATCTGGATGATGACCTTGGGCTTCTGAAATATTACCAACTTCATTAACAAATTTTTGGCTTTCCTTAAAATTTTTGAATTTAAAAGCCTTTTCAAGGAAAAAATATTCTTCTTTATTTTTTTTAACATCCCATCCATCAATTTTTTTTAAATACTTATGTATCTCTGAAATATCAAAAGGAAGAACTCCACCACGACAAGGTATGCAATTTTTTTCATGTAAATCAGACATATTAATAAATATTGTATTTCAACGTATATTTTTAGTCAAATGGGCATAATAGCACTTTAACAACGTCAGTAGTGCGAAACTAATTTTTATGATAATTAAAATACTTAACCAATGATAATTTGGATCGCATCATACCCGAAAAGCGGGAATACTTGGATAAGAAGTCTTTTAAGTACTTATTTATATACAGATGATGGGAATTTTAATTTTGATTTACTTTATAAAATAGCGCAATTTCCAAATAAAAAATTTTTAGAATATTTTCTGAAAGATTTTTCAGATATTAAAAAAGTCTCAGATTATTGGATTGCTGCTCAAGATAGGATTAATTTATTTAATGAAAATAAAACTATTTTTTTAAAAACTCATAGTGCTTTGTGCACCTTAGAAAATAATTCTTTCACAAACAAAAATAATACAAAAGCTGTTATTTATGTGGTCAGAGATCCAAGAAATGTAGTTACTTCAATTTCAAATCACTACTCTTTTGATATTGAAGAATCTTTTAAATTTATAACTAAGACAAATAAATTTTTAACAGGAGAAGAATGGGGCGGCAAAGACTTCGGTATTGCTACGGCGCTTGGCAGTTGGGCCGATCATTTCAAATCGTGGCAACAAATTAAATTTGCACCGATATTAATAATAAAATATGAAAATTTAATAAATGATACTAAAAATTCATTAATAAAAATAATAGAATTCTTACAAAATTTTATTGAGATAGATATAAATAATGAAAAAATTCTAAAAACGATCAATAGTTGTGGTTTTGAAAATTTGGCAGATATGGAAAAAAAATTTGGTTTTCAGGAAGCTATTTATTCAAAGAAAAATAAAAAAAAAATTAATTTTTTTAATTTAGGAAAAAAAAATAATTGGAAAAACTTATTAGATCCTGAAATAGAAAAAAAAATTAGAGAAAAATTCAATGAAGAAATGAAAGAACTAGGTTATATTTAAAGATCTTCCTCCCTTGGAATTTTGAATATTACTTTTTTAACTGAAATATTTTTTTTTACATTTCTGATTAGAAAATTCACTTCATTGGAATATGCATCTATTGTTTTCCAACCTAAAATGTCTAAAGATTTTTTATCAAAAAAAATTTGAAGTTTATTTGAATTATTTTCAATTATTTCATAACCTATTATATTAAGATCGAATTCAGAAGGTTCATAATCTCTCATCAAGTTTAAAATATTTTCTTTGTCAAGTATATAGAACAAAGGTGTTTTTTTTAAGGAATAATAATAAACTTTTTTATATCTCTTTTGAACAATTGCAAATCTTTTTCCATCTGCAATTATAATTTTTTTTTTGTTAGGATATTCACATCTCATAAGAAAAGAATATTTAATATAACAACTTCCAAATTCTATTTTTTCACCAATTTTTTGGGTAAAATCAAAATACAAGGTATCTATTGTTTTATATTTATCTAAAAGTTTTGTTTGAAAACTCGACTGAGAGATGCCAGTTGAACATAGGTATAAAAATATAATTAAAAAAGTTAAGTTAATTTTTTTTAGCAAAGCAAACCTATAAAATTTCCCTTTTACCTACGTGGTTAGCCTGTCCTACAATTCCTTCTTTCTCCATTGTTTCCATAATTCTAGCAGCTCGGTTATATCCAATTTGTAACTTTCTCTGTAAAAAGCTTGTAGACGCCCTTCCCTCAGCTTTAATTATATCTATTGCCTTAAAATATAATTCATCTTTTTCATCATTACTTTCGCTGCTACTTGTCTCGTTATCTTTAATTAGTGTAATTTCATCAATATAATTTGGTTCACCTTGAGATCTCAAAAAGCTATTAACTTTTTCTATTTCGGACTCCGAAACAAAAGGTCCATGAATTCTCACTATTCTGTTTGCAGATGACATAAATAACATATCGCCTTTACCAAGTAGTTGTTCTGCACCTTGTTCACCTAAAATTGTCCTGCTATCAATTTTTGAACTTACTTGAAATGAAATTCGAGTAGGAAAATTTGCTTTAATTGTTCCAGTAATAACATCTACACTTGGTCTCTGCGTTGCCATTATTATGTGAATTCCAGCTGCTCGTGCCATTTGAGATAATCTTTGAATATAATTTTCTATTTCCTTTCCTGCTATCAACATTAGATCTGACATTTCATCAACTATAACTACTATGTAGGGCATATGTTTTTTATGTTTTGAATTGTAGCCGTCTATATTTTTTACACCAACACTTGTCATTAATTTATATCTATTTTCCATTTCTTTTACCGCCCATCCAAGTGCTGCTGTAGCCTTTTTTGCCTCGGTAATTACCGGACAAAGTAAATGTGGAATTCCTTCGTAAGCTGACAATTCTAACATTTTAGGGTCAATTAAAATTAAATTACATTTTTCTGGAGTGTATTTATAAAGTAAAGACAATATTATAGTATTAATACATACAGATTTTCCTGAACCTGTTGTCCCCGCTATTAAGAGATGAGGCATTGCAAAAAGATCACCAACTATAGGAACTCCAGAAATATCTTTTCCCAAGGCTATAGGTAATTTTATTTCTTTTTTATAAAATTTTTCATCTGAGATAATTTCATTTAAAAAAACTTTTTCTCTTTTTGCATTTGGTATTTCTATACCTATTGTATTTTTACCAGGTATAGTAGCTACTCTCGTAGATATTGAACTAGTATGTCTTGCTATATCATCAGCTAAGTTAACTATTTTTGAAACTTTTATCCCTGATGCAGGCTCGAATTCATTTAAGGTAACTACAGGTCCACAGCTTATATTTTTTATTTTACCCTCTACTCCAAAATCAAGTAAAATTTTTTCTAAAAACTCAGAATTTTTAATTAATTCTGTATCATTAACATTTTTTTTATTTTTTAAATCAGAATTTTTTTCTAAAAAACTTAACACAGGTAATTTAAAATTATTTTCATTTTTTTTATATTTGATTTCTTTACTTGTTGAAAAAGGCAAAATGGGTTGTTTCTCTTTTACAAAATTATTTTGAGAATCTTTTGATTCTGTATAATCAGTTGAAACGTTAACTTCGACTTCAGTACTTTTCTTATTTTTATATAAAAGATTAACAATTTTTTTTACTGCCAGATATGGGGAAAAAATTATTTTTGTTATTTCATTCATTTTGATGTTTAAGCTTAAGATAAAAAATGCAAGTGTCAGTATAATAAAACCATAAATTACATATTGATTTTCGATAAGTGGGCTAAAATAATAAATATTTTCTCTAATTATTCTTCCAACAAATCCACCATTTCCATTATCAATCAACCAAAATGAATCATTATAAAAACTGTTTAAAACAATAGTTCCAAAAATTATATAAACTAAAGTAAAAAAAATTTTTGTAATGAAATTGTTTATTTTTTTTATAGTAACAATTTTTAAACCCCAGTAAAAAAAATTTATGACTATTAATATAGAAATTAATCCTATAGACTGAAGCAGGAAATCAGATATAACACTTCCGTAAAACCCTCCAATATTTTTAATTTCAGTATTTTCAGGTGAATAAATAAAATTTGGGTCACTTGGAGAATAGGTGACAATTGATGCTAAAAGAAAAATACTGAAGAACATTAACAAAAGTCCCAAGAATTCTATCAACCTTTTTTTTAGAAAATGATTGATTTTTATTAGAATTTGAGATTTCATTTTTTTAAATCAGTTAATTAACTTTGTATCATTTATTAATAATTGTTAAAATTAATTATTAAAAAATATAATCATGAAAAAGCAAAAAATTTGCATTATTGGAGGAAGCTTAACCGGACTAGTAACAGCTATTAGTCTTTCGAGACTGGGCTGCGACATTGATATAATAACAGACAATATTGGTAAAAATCTAAAATCTAATAGAACAATTGCTGTTTCGCAGGATAATTTAGATTTTCTTAACAAGCTTAATATTTCTAAAAACTTAAAAAAAGAAATATGGAGCTGCTCTAGAATGAAATTATATGCTGGAAGAAATAAAGAAAAATTTTCAGAAGTATTTGAGCTAGATAATGAAGATAAAGAAAGAAAAATTTTATATATGCTAGAAAATTCAAAAATAATGAAACTTATGATTAAAAAAATTAAAAAAATTAAAAGTATTTCTATAAAAAATAATAAAAAAGTTTTATCAATTTCTAATTCAGGACTATTAAAGAGAGTAGAATTTAATAATAATTATAATTTTAAATATCATCTAGTTATTATTTGCACTGGACAGAATTCTAATTTAATTAAAGATTATTTTAATTATAAAACTATAAAAAGTTCTTATAAAGAATCTGCAATTACTACAATTTTAAAGCATAAACATTTAAAGAATAATACTGTAAGACAAATTTTTCTAAAAAATGAAATATTCGCACTACTTCCCATATCAAATACTAAAACTTCAATAGTCTGGTCAGTAAAAAACAGTATTAAAAATAAAAATAATTTTTTATTAAAAGAGAAAATAAAGTTTTATGCTGAAAATTTTTTAAAAAATATAAATTTTTCAACTAAAATAGAAAATAAAGATTTAAATTTCCTAATTCGAAATAAATATTATTTGGATAGAATTCTCTTATTTGGAGATGCTTTACATGTAATACACCCTTTTGTTGGCCAGGGCTTTAACATGACCCTCAGAGATTTATATAGTTTGAATCGAATATTAAATCAAAAAATTAATTTAGGTTTAGATATAGGTAGCTCAGATATTCTTGATGAATTTTCTAGTGAAACAAAATCAAGAAATTTTATTTTTTCAGTAGGAACAGATGTTCTAAAAACTTCCTTTTCAAATGAAAAATTTAGAAATGATATTTTAAAAATTTTAAATAAAAATAATTTTGCAAAAAATATTTTTTTTAGTATTGCAGATAAAGGACTTAGATTTTAGTTAAAATTGATCTGTTTCTGTAGAATCTTTCATTGCAGTAGTCGAACTTTCTCCAGAAGAAATTGTGTTCGATACTGCATCAAAATATGAAGTACCAACTTCTCTTTGATGTTTTGTAGCAGTATAACCTTCTTTTTCACTATCAAATTCTTTTTGTTGTAATCTTGAATAGGCTGCCATTCCATACTGCTTATATTTCTTAGCTAAATCAAAAATAGCATAATTTTGAGCATGAAAGCCTGCTAAAGTTATAAATTGGAATTTATATCCCATATTACCAATTTCTTTTTGAAAAATTTCAATTTCTTTATCTGACAAATTTTTCTTCCAATTAAATGATGGTGAACAATTATAAGCTAATAATTTGCCAGGAAATTTTGCATGAATTGCTGTAGCAAAATTTCTTGCCTCTTCTAAATTGGGTTTTGCTGTTTCACACCAAATTAAATCACTATAAGGAGCATAAGCTAAACCTCTAGAAATAGCTTGATTTAAACCTTCTTTAACATAATAAAATCCTTCTGGAGATCTTTTTCCAGTTAAAAATGGTTTATCATTTTCATCAAAATCATTAGTGATTAATTTAGCTGCGTTTGCATCAGTTCTTGCTAAAATAATTAAAGGAACTCCCATAACATCAGCAGCAAGTCTAGCAGATTTTAAATTTTTAATCATAGTTTGTGTAGGAACCAAAACTTTTCCTCCCATATGACCGCATTTTTTTTCTGAAGCTAGTTGGTCTTCAAAATGTACACCGGCCGCACCTGCTTTTATAAATTTTTTTGTTAATTCAAATACATTTAAAGGTCCACCAAATCCAGCTTCACCATCAGCAACGATAGGCATTTTATAATCTACTTTATCATTTTGATTAATTTTTCCTTCAATAACTTCCATATGTTGAATTTGATCGGCTCTCACTAAAGCATTGTTCATTGCTTCAACCAACTTTGGAGCACTATCATAAGGATATAAGCTTTGATCGGGATACATTTCTCCTGCGCTATTAGCATCAGCTGCTACTTGCCACCCACTCAAATAAATTGCTTTTAAGCCAGCTTTGGCATGTTGCACCGCTTGATTTCCAGAAAGAGATCCTAACGTGTTAACATAATTTTCTGTATTTAATAAACTCCAAAGCTTTTCTGATTGCGATTTGCAGAGAGTATATTCAATATTAAACGTTCCTTTAAGTTTTGCTACATCTTCTTTTGTATAATCTCTTTTTATTCCTGAAAATCTTTTGAGATCAAAAGACACATTTCCAGATTTAATTTTCGAACTCATAGATTTTTTTTGAATAAACTTTTTGATTTTATTCTGAATCTTCCTGAACGTCGTTCATTCCACCGCTGCCCCAGTCTTGGTCGTCATCATTTACGTACAATCCTTTTTCTGAGAATTGATTGTTTTTTGGGTCTTTAGGATCTACTAAACTATTCATAATATTTACTATATTTACAAATTATTAAATATGCAATATTTATGTTGATTTTACTTGTAAATATTTGTAAATAAATAATTCAATAAATGTAAATTTTGTAAATATGAATCAAATAGACCTGCAAATAGGCCATAAAATTAAGACTAAAAGGAAAAAACTTGGAATTACCCAGGCTGATTTATCAAAAAAACTATCTATATCACCAACTTATCTTAACTTAATGGAAAGTGGTAAACGTAAAATAAATGTAGATTTGCTATTAAAAATTGCAGATGAATTAAATGTTAACATATCGGATATATCAAAAAAAACAGATACAAGCCTATATCAAAATTTAATGGATTTGCTTGGAGATAATTTATTTGAAAATTTAGATATAACAAATTTTGATGTAAAACAATTGGTTGATACTAATCCATTAATTGCAAAAGCATTAATCAAGCTTGGAGACAATTATAAGAAAAAAAATCAAGATATAGTTAGTAAAGTAGAAAATATATCAGGCAAATTTATTGATAGTCGAAAAAATTCATTCCCTGGTGAAGTTGTTGCTGATTTTATACAAGAAAACGAAAATTATTTTCCAGAATTAGAAGAGTTTGCAAGTAATTTGTTTAACAAAATTCAATCAAATAATCGAGTTGGGTATTCATCAATATGTGAATATTTACTAAATAAACATAAAATAGAAGTAAAAGATCTTGTGCCAGATGAAAACAAACCGTTTACTAAGCAATATGATGAGATTAAGAAAATTTTTCTTGTATCCGACTATTTAAATCTTGAAACTAAAAAATTATATGCAGGTGCACATGTCGCTCAATTAGAAGCCTCTGATATTGTAGATAAATATTTAAATACTTTTTCTTTTCCTAGCGAAGAATCAAAAAAATTATCAAAAGTTGCTTTGCTTAATTATGTTGGTGCTGCAATAATAATGCCTTACAGACCTTTTTATGAAGAGTGCATAAAACAGAGATATGATGTTGAGCTTTTACAAAACACTTTTGCCGTTTCATTTGAACAAGTCGCGCATAGGCTTACATGTTTACAAGACCCAAAAAAGAAAGGTATACCATTTCATATGCTTCGTGCTGATGTTGCTGGAAATATTTCTAAAAGATTTTCTTTATCTGGTATAGAAATACCACGTTACGGTGGAGCTTGCCCAAGATGGAATATTTACAAGGCTTTTACAATGCCTGGAAAAATAAATGCAGCTGTATCAAAAATGTCTAATGGTGAAAAATATGTATGTATTGCACGAACAGTTGAAAAGGGAATTGGAAAACATGGAATGGAAAAAACTTTATTATCAATTGGCCTAGGATGCCAGGTTAAATATGCAAAAGACTTTGTTTATGCCGACTCCTTAAATTTAACTGATAAGAAAACAGAAACCCCAATTGGTGTAAATTGTAGAACATGTGATCGAATGGATTGTCAGCAAAGAGCATTCCCACCGTTACATAAAAAATTTGATATAGATCTTAATAAAAGAGGTATATCAGTTTATGTAGCTGATTAATATTTCGTCACTTTCACATCGCAATTCATTCTAAATTAACTTGATCTTCGCAGCTCTTGCTTATAAAAAATCGTTGTTTTATAATATTTTATTATAAGCGGGAGTAGCTCAGTGGTAGAGCGAAACGTTGCCAACGTTTAGGTCGAGGGTTCAATTCCCTTCTCCCGCTCCATTTTTTAACTAATCGAGAACCAAAAAGATAAGTAATATTTATCCTACGAGCCTCATATTCATCTTTAAAATTATTTTTTTTGTGGTTTTCAATAGCTTTGGAAAGGATTTCTTCTATTTTTGAATTGTCTTCTTTTAACATTAAGTAACCATTTTGCCTACTTTTTCACCTCCAAATATATGGAAATGCAAATGGGGTACTTCTTGTCCACCATTTTCTCCTACATTAACTAAAGATCTATATCCTGCTTGAGAGACGTCTAGTTTTTTTGCCACTATTCCGATTCCCTTTATTAAACCAGCAATCTCTTTTTCTGTTGCTTTTGAAGAGAAGTCATCCAAATTTACATATTCACCTTTTGGTATAACTAAAGCATGAATTTTTTTTTGGGGATTTATATCGTGAAAAGCCAAAACATATTCATCCTCATAGATTTTTTTACAAGGAATTTCACCTCTAAGAATTTTAGCAAAAATATTATTTTTATCGTAAGTCATTTTATTTGTTTGCAATTAATGAATAAAAAAATGATAAATTAATAATCCAATAAATATACCCTTAAAAAATGATATCCAAAGAACTCCATAATCAGAAACGTTTAATTTTTTTTTCCAATATTCTATATATCTTTTATGCCAATTTATCATTTTTGCCTTTTCTTTAACTCATCCATTACATCTTCAATTTTAATACCATTTGCTTCTAAAAGCACCATGAAATGATAAAGAACATCTGCTGATTCATGAATTTTATTTGAATTTTTTTCGATAGCATCAATAAGTTCTGCCATTTCTTCTTTTACTTTTTTAACACTAAACTTTTTATCTTTTAATAATTTTTTTGTGTAAGACTCCTCAACTGAAGATTCTTTTCGTTGACGAATAACAGTAATTAATTCTTCTAAAGTTTTAAACATTTCTCAGATTCTTACAGGAATTCCTTTCGAGTCTAAATATTTTTTTGCATCTTTTATTGAAAACTCACCAAAGTGAAAAATTGATGCTGCTAATACAGCATTTGCTCTTCCAATTTTTATACCTTGACGTAAGTGTTCAAGATTACCAACCCCACCTGAAGCTATAACAGGTATATTAACTAGATTAGATACTTTTTTAGTTAGATCTAAGTCATACCCCTTTTTGGTTCCATCTCTATCCATTGAAGTAAGCAATATTTCTCCAGCGCCCATCGCTTCCATCTTTTCTACAAATTTTAATGCATCTATCCCAGTAGATTTTCTTCCTCCATGAGTAAATATTTCCCATTTGTTTTCTTTAACTTTTTTTGCATCCACTGCAACAACGATACACTGAGAACCAAATTTCTCAGCGCTTTCTTTAACTAAATTTTTATTATTAACCGCAGCTGTGTTTATTGATACTTTATCGGCTCCAGCTAATAGTAAATTTCTTATATCTTCCAAAGTTCTAACGCCGCCTCCAACTGTTAACGGCATAAAGCATTTTTCTGCAGTCTTCTTAACCGTTTCTAATATAATATTTCTATTCTCATTTGAGGCTGTAATATCTAGAAAACATAATTCGTCGGCACCTTGTTCGTCGTATATTTTAGCCTGCTCTACAGGATCTCCTGCGTCAACTAAATCTACAAAGTTAATTCCTTTAACTACTCTGCCATTTTTTACATCTAAACAAGGTATAATTCTATTTTTTAACATTTTTTATATATATTTTGCTAATTCGTTTATTTTTATATCACCATCGTAAATTGACTTACCTACTATAACTCCTTCAATATTTGGATTATTTAAAGATTTAATTTTTTTAATATCTTCTATAGAGGAAATTCCTCCTGATATTATAAAAGGAATTTTTACTTTACTCGATGCCTCTATAGTATCTTTTATGTTAGGACCCTTTTTTGTTCCATCTTTATTGATATCTGTATAAATAATTCTTGATACTCCAAAATTTTCAATTTTTTTTATAAAATCTATAGCAGATATATTAGTTTGATTTTCCCACCCGGATAAAGCTATAAATCCATCTCTTACATCTAAAGATACAGCAATTTTATTTTTAAATTTTTCACATGCTGCTTTAAGTAAATCAATATTTTTAACCGCAGCAGTTCCCATAATAATTTTATCAGCTCCACTTTTTTCCCAATTATTTACATCTTCTAATGTTCTTATTCCGCCACCAATTTGAATTTTTATATCAAGATTTTTAATTATTTCTTGAACAATGTTTGAATTAGATGATTTTCCTTCTAAAGCACCATCTAAATCTACAATATGAATATTTTTAAATCCATTTTCTAAATATAATTTAGCTTGATCTAGAGGAGTGTTATTATAAGAAGTAATTTTATTAAAGTCTCCCTTTATTAGCCTAACACATTTACTATCTTTAATATCAATTGCAGGAAAAATAATCATTACATCTTCCACTTCAAAAAATTTTCTAAAACTATTAAACCATTTTTTTGACTTTTTTCTGGGTGAAATTGTGTACCAACAATATTTTCTTTTGCTATAGAGACTACTATTGAATTACCATATTCAGTTGTAGCAATTACACAGTCTTTTTGTTTTGTCATGAATTCATAACTATGAATAAAATACATATGTGTTTTATTTTTTATTCTGGAAAAAAGAAAATTGTCTTGTTTCAGTTCTATTTCATTCCATCCCATGTGAGGTAGTTTAATTTTTTTATTCATATTATTTATTTTTCTGACTTCTGCATCAAGCCAACCAAAGCCTTCCGTTTCTTGAGATTCATAACCAGTTTTTGCGAATAATTGCATACCAACACATATTCCTAAAATAGGTTTTTTCTTTTCTAAAACTAATTCATTTAAAGTTTCATTTAATCCAGAAATTTTTTTTATACCCAAATAGCAATCTCTAAAAGATCCTTGGCCTGGCAAAACTATTTTTTCTGATTGTTTGATTATTTTTGGGTCAGAAGTTACTACTATTTTAGAGCCTATATTTATATTGTTACCAGCAGCCTCAAGTGCTTTAGCTGCTGACTTTAAATTGCCAGAACCATAGTCAATTACTACAATGGACATTTTAATTTTATAGAACGCCTTTAGTTGAAGGAACTTTATTTTTAATTCTTTTATCTATTTCGATTGCCTCACGTAGTGATCTTGCAAGTCCTTTAAAACAAGACTCAATTATATGATGACTATTGTCTCCATAAATATTTTCAACGTGTAATGTAATGCCTGCTGCTTGAGAAAACGCTTGAAACCATTCTTTAAATAATTCGGTATCCATTTCTCCTAATTTTTCTACTTTTAGTTTTACCTTCCATATTAAATACGGTCTATTTGAAACATCTATAGAAACTCTAGTTAAGCTCTCATCCATAGGAATTAATGCATGGGCATATCTTTTAATGCCCTTTGAAGATTGAAGTGCTTTTTTTATACACTCTCCTATAGCTATACCTGTATCTTCAGTAGTGTGGTGCAAGTCAATGTGAGTATCACCTTTAGCTGCTATCTTTAGATCAATTAAAGAATGTTTAGATAATTGTTCTAACATATGATTTAAAAAACCTATTTTGGTATCGATTTTATAAGATCCCTTACCATCTAGATTTGTTTCAACAACTATATTGGTTTCTTTAGTCTTCCTGTTTATTTTAGCTTTTCTTGGCATATCGCGTCCCTGTAATAGCAGGGTATATAAATAATTCAAGAATATATCGATAAATTTAACTTTTACCCTTGAAGATATTAAATAAATCTCCACATAGAATGTTAAGATGAGTGAAAATTCAAACTGGCATGGAACTACAATTGTCTTAATCAGAAAAGGCAAAGATGTTGTCGTTGCAGGAGATGGTCAAGTAAGTCTTGGTAACACAGTAATTAAAAGCACAGCAAAAAAAGTTCGTAAAATTGAAAAAAGAAATGTTATAGCAGGATTTGCTGGATCAACAGCAGATGCTCTAACTTTATTTGAAAGATTAGAAGCTAAGTTAGAAAAGCATGCTGGTAATCTTACAAGAGCTGCTGTTGAATTAGCAAAAGATTGGAGAACTGATAAATATTTAAGAAGATTGGAAGCATTAATGGCAATTGCTGACAAAGAAAAAAGTTTTATAATCTCAGGAACTGGTGACGTGCTGGAACCAGAGGAAGGAATTATTGGTATAGGTTCTGGAGGTAATTATGCTTTAGCTGCAGCAAAAGTTCTTATGGATTCTAAAATGTCAGCAGAAGAAATTGCTAAAAAATCAATTCAAGTTGCTTCAGAAATATGTGTTTACACAAATAGCAATATAACTTTAGAAAAAATTTAACAAATGAAACAAAAGACAAATATTACACCATTACCAAAAAAAGAATCTTTTAAAGAAAAAGATGAAAAGTCTGTTGTTTCATCTTTATCACCTCGAGAAATAGTGTCTGAATTAGATAGATACGTAATTGGTCAAAATGCAGCTAAAAGAGCAGTTGCTATTGCGCTTAGGAATAGGTGGAGAAGACAAGCTCTCAAAGGTGATATGAAAGATGAAGTACTGCCAAAAAATATTCTTATGATAGGTCCAACTGGTGTTGGAAAAACAGAAATATCTCGAAGACTTTCTAAATTGGCTGAAGCCCCTTTTATAAAAGTTGAGGCTACGCGATTTACTGAAGTAGGTTACGTAGGTAGAGATGTAGAACAAATAATAAGAGATTTGCTTGAAATTTCTATAGCAATAGAAAAAGAAAGAATGAGAAAAGAAGTTTACACTAAAGCGCAACAGGCTGCTGAGGAAAGAGTATTAAACGCACTTGTTGGTAATAAAGCTAGCGTTGCTACAAGAGAAAGTTTTAGAAAAAGATTAAGAAGTGGTGATCTTGATAATAATGAAATTGAGATTGAAGTAAATGATGCACCAAATATGCCAAGTTTTGAAATACCTGGAATGCCAGGTGCAAATGTTGGAATGATAAATATATCTGAAATGTTAGGTAAAAATATTAAAAAGGGTAAGAAGAAAAAAATGACAGTAAAAGAATCTCATGAAATTTTGATTGCTGAAGAATCAGATAAAATGATTGAACAGGATACAATTATAAAAACTGCTAAAATTTCAACTGAGAATAATGGAATTGTTTTTTTGGATGAAATTGACAAAGTATCAGCAAGAGGTGATCGTATCGGTGGAGATGTGTCTAGGGAAGGAGTGCAAAGAGATTTGCTTCCTTTAATAGAAGGAACAACTGTTAGTACAAAACATGGTCCTATAAAAACTGACCACATACTATTTATAGCTTCAGGAGCTTTCCAGTTAGCTAAACCTTCAGATTTGCTACCAGAACTTCAAGGTAGATTACCTATTAGAGTTGAGCTTCAGGCCTTAACCAGTGAAGATTTTAAGAGAATATTAGAAGAACCTGATAATAGTTTAATTAAACAATATAGGGCCCTTTTAGAAACGGAAAAAGTAACTCTTGAATTTTCAAAAGATGGAATTGAAACTATTGCTAAACTGGCAACTGAGATAAATTCTAGCATAGAAAATATTGGTGCACGAAGACTCCACACAATTATTGAAAAGGTTTTAGATGAAATTAGTTTCACCGCTACTGATAGAGGTGGAGAAAAAATTATAATTGACAAAAATTATGTAACAAAAAATCTTGGCGAACTTGCAAAAGATACCGACTTATCTAAATTTATTTTGTAAACTTTTTATTCATTTTAATAAAAATATACATTGCACCGTCCCCTCCATCTTTAAAGGATGCTTTTACAATCTTGCTTACTTTGGGTGATAGATTTTCATCATTTTTAATATAATCAGGAACAGAATATTTTAGCATACTAAGTTTTTCGGAAAGATATGGATTATCATATGTTTTTGATCTCGATCCCTTCCCTGTGACAACTAAGATTTTTTTGTAACCTCTACTAAAAGATTCATTAACTAATTTTTTTACTGCTTTATTAGCTTCGTCTAACGAAAAACCATGTAAATCAAGTTTAGGAGTTATATTTGTTTTTTCTTTTTTTTTTAATAAATCTTCTTCTTTTACATTTACATTTGCCATCTCTTTAGTAAATGCTATCCAATCTTCTTTGTCCTTGGATGAGGCAACTATTTTTTTTTTCACTATTTATTAGATGTTTCGACTAAGTACCAAGTTGGATCTTGACTCCACATATTTTTTGAAAATTTCCATACATCATTAGCAGTTTTAATTGTATCTGGATTACCTTCAATTATTTGATTATTTTTATCTTTTACGCAGGTAATTATTTCGCTTACAAAATTCACTGTTACTTTATATATATTTTCTATTTTTTTAAATTCTAATATTTTTGAAGATTTTAATCCTATAAAAGTTGTTTCATATTTAAGCTGTTTTTTTGCTCTTTCATCAATTATTTCTGCAAAATTTTCGAATAAATCTTTACCTAGCAAGCTCTTTAATGATTTCTTATCTCCTTTAGCAAAAGAAGTTATGATTTGTTCGTAGGCGACGTCGGCCCCTTTTAAAAATTGTTTTTTCGCTTCTTCGTCTATATTTCCACTTTTTATTGCTTCATTATTTTCTATATCTTTAAGTACTTCCATACCCCTAGGAAAATATCTGCTCATCTGTTTACCTTGATGGCCTGTTTTTCTACCCAAAATATTTCTGAGTCTTAAAATTATAAACCCAGCAAACATTGCTAGTAAAATTATATCTATAAATCCAAACTGACTACTCATATGATTTTTTGATTATAATACTTATATGATATAGTATGCAAATACAAATAAGCAGACAAATGAACGCTGTTATCCTTTTTATAATTGGAATTCCTGCAATTGAAATTTATTTAATGATTAAAGTTGGGGGGATAATTGGTGCTTTAAATACCATCCTACTAATTTTTTTTACTGCTATAACTGGAGTTTATTTTGCAAAAATTGCAGGTCTCAGTACATTAAAATCTGGAATCAATCAATTAGTAAAAAATGAAATACCAGTATATGAAATTATATCTGGCGCAGCTTTAGCTTTCGCAGCCTTATTACTTATAATTCCAGGATTTATGACAGATATAGTTGGATTTTTATTAATAATACCTATAACAAGAAAATTCTTTATTAACTCAATATCTTCTAAATTTAAATACAGAAAAAGAAATGAAGATATTATTGAAGGAAGTATTGAAGAAGAAAAGGATGAAAAAAACGAAGATAAGAATTAAATGAGTTATACAATTATATCAAAATTCATAAAGGACGTTTCTTTTGAAATACCAAATGCTCAAGCTTTTGTTATGTTAGAAAAAGAAATTGCTAATTACTCATTAAATTTTGATATAAAAAGCAATCCTTATAAAAATAATATCATCGAAGTAAATACTACTTTAAAAATTTCACCCAACCAGGAAGTAAAACATAAAGTACTAACAGAAATTACTTGTACGTCTTTAGTTACTATTGAAAAAGATTTTAATGACAAAAAAGAATTGGAAAAAATTATTTTAATAAAAGTTCCTGCTGAAGTTTATCCCACTCTATATGAAACTTTTGTTTTTTTATTCAAACAATCAGGTATAAATAATATTAAAATCGACAAAAAAGTAGATTTTGAAAAAATGTTTAATGAGAGGAAAAAATAACTATTTATAGTAATTTTTTACTAAACTAGACTTTAAAAATTTTTTATGCAATTCAAGTTCACTGGTGGTAGGTTTTATAATTTTTCTGTCGATATTATTGTTTATAATATTATCATTATTTAAATTAGTATTTACAACATCTTCATTTTCTAAATTTAGTTTTGGTTCTTTTTGCTCTACAAGATTTATATATATTTCTTTTAATAAATGGCAATCGATCAGAGCATTATGTTTCTCCCTTCGTGAATTATCAACATTGAAACGTTTGCAAAGGGCATCCAAAGAGTTTTGAGCTCCTGGATATTTTAAGCGAGCTATTTCCAACGTATCTACAACATTTTTAACATCAATTGAGGGTTTTTTTATAATTTTTAATTCATAATTTAAAAAGGCTAAATCGAAAGGAGCATTATGTATAATTAATTTTTTATCTTTAATAAAATTTAAAAATTCATCTGAAATTTCTGAAAAAGTTTTTTTCTCTGATAAAAATTTATCCGAATATCCATGTACTTTATATGCATCTTCAGAAACAGATCTTTGCGGATTAATATATTTATGAAATATTCTATTTGTAGGAATTTGATTTTCTAATTCAACACAACCAATCTCAACTATCCTATGTTTTTCTGTAGTAGATAGTCCTGTGGTTTCAGTATCTAATATAACTTCAAGCATCTAATAAAATATTTTTCAATAATATTTTAACATTTTTTTTAGTTGTTTGGTGTCTAAAATTATTTTTTATTATAAAATCTGCTTTTTTCCTTTTTGTTTCTACAGGTAGTTGTAGTTTCTTAAGTTTATTAAACACTTTTGAGTTAAAATTAAATCTTTTCTTTAACCTTTTTTTAATTTCTTTTTGCTTAGCGTCCACAAAAACTAAAACATATTTTTTTTTGTTAATTTTATTTTCTATTAAAAGTGGAATATCCAAAACAACTATTTTTTTATTTTTATTTTTTTTAAAAAAACTTTTCATTCGAACTCTTATTAATGGATGTATAACTTTTTCAATTTTTTTTAGGTTATTACTATTTTTTATAATGGCTTTGGATAGATTGCTCTTTTGTATAGGGAAAGAAGTTATATAATTAGGAAGTTTTTTTTTAAGTTTGTAGTAACATTTTCTACTTTTTTTATATAACTTCTCAACTTCATTATCAGCACTAAAAACTGGGTATCCAAATTGTTTAGCTACATAACTTTTCCCAGAACCAATATCTCCTACAATCCCAATTTTAATCATTACTTATTTTAATATTTTCATTTATTTCGTGTATCAATATAGTTTGCCGTGCTTTCTAAAAGATATTCCACAGCTTCTATTTTTTTTTCTAGCTCTGGATAAGCAGAATTCAAATCTACGTTATTCCAAATTTCAAACGATTTAAGCCCCTGATAAATTAGCATTTTTAATCCATCTTGAGTTTTTATATTTTTTTCCGAAAAGTATTTTATAAATTCGGTTTTTCTAGGATTATAAATCAAATCAATATAGGAAAGTGTTGGTTTGAATTCCTCAAAATAAAAATCAAATTTATTTCCATTTTTTAATCCCAAGCTTGTTGCGTTAATTATATAATCCATATCTTTAGAAATTGATTTAACATCATTCCATTCAACAATATTTATATTACTAAAATATTTTTTTTTAATGTTTTCAGCTTTTGATTTTGTTCTATTGCTTAAATAAATAGAGCCAATATTATTTCTTTTTAAAGCTAAGATTACTGAAGTTGATACACCACCGGCCCCCAGCACAAGGGCGTTTTTGCCAAAAAATTGTTTTTTTTTATCGGATATAAAAGCTTTCTCAAAACCATAAACATCGGTATTTAAACCTATTAATTTATTTTTTTTATTTAAATAAACCGTATTTACTGATTCAGCTATCTTAGCATCTCCTTCTAACTCATCTAAAAATTCAATAATCTTTTTTTTATACGGCACTGTTACATTAATGCCATTTAATTCTTTATTTTTTAAACTATTTATTACTTCTTTTATTTCATTTTCTTCTACTTCGTAAGGTCGATATATTGCGTCTATTTCAAAATCCACTATAAAATGGTTATGCAAAAAAGGAGATAGTGAATGAGAAATGGGTTTTCCTATTACAGCAAATTCTTTTTTTGTTTTAATCATATTTATAAATTTTACTTTTATTTTATTGTTTTTAAATATTCCTTTATTTGTTTAACTGGTAACCCCATAATAGTATCCTCATCTCCTTCTATTTTGGAAAACAAATCTCTACCACCAGCTTCTATCTGATAAACTCCATAATCATATAATTCTTTATCTCTTATCTTTGCTAAATATGATTTAATTTCGTCCGAATTAAGTTTTTTCATTGTTAATGAAGAAGCATCAGTAAAATTCCATATCATAGATCCATTTTTCGATATACAAACAGAACTTATTAGTTGGTGCCTTTGTCCGTTTAGTTTTTTTAGAATATTAAAGGCCTCATCTCTATTTTGGGGTTTTGATATAAGTTCATTATTTAAATCAATAACACTATCAGCTCCCAAAACCAATTGGTTGGGATATTTTTGGCTTATTTTATTTGCTTTTAACTCAGCTAAATTTTTAGATATTATTTTAGGTGAAGCCTTTTCTTTTATTAAAGATTCTTTAATTTGATCTTCATCTACATTTGATGGTATTACCGTGCACTTTATATCATTTTTATCTAATATTATTTTTCTTACTCCACTTTTCGATGCAAGAATAATTTTTCTACTCATTTAGAATTTAATATGTCTAATATTTTAATAATTGATGCCGCTGTTTCTTCCACGGACTTGCGGGTTACATCAATAATGGGCCAATTGAATTTTCTAAATAATTTTTTAGAATTTTCTAATTCTTTCAAAATTTCCTCTTCGTTTGTATAGTCTCCAGGTCTATCTTCGTGCATAGAATGGATTCTATTTCTCCTAACATCTAATAATCTATTTGTGTCACAAACTAGACCCACGACAAATGTTTTTTTACAACTTTCTATAAGTGCTTCTGGTAGATTCTTGTTAGGAATAATAGGTATATTTGAAACTTTATAACCCCTGTTTGCCAGATACATTGAAGTAGGTGTTTTACTTGTTCTACTTACTCCTACCAAAATGACATCTGATTTGTTCAGATCATTCACTATTTTTCCATCATCATGTGACATGGTAAATTGGACAGCTTCAATTCTTTTATAATATTCTTTATCTAAAGCGTGTTGACCACTTGGTATACGTGTAGCTTCTTGCTTAAGTAGTTTTGAAAAATCAGTAATTAAATTTCCTAAAACCTCAAAACTAGGTATATTATTTTTTTTTGTTTCTGAAACTAGATATTTAGAAAGATTGCTATCTACAATCGTATATAAAATTATTACATTTTTTTCTGATAAAGATTTAGATATAATTTTATCTATCTGATTTTTTGTCCTGGTAAAAGAATAATGAATAGTTTTACTCTCAAAATTAGAAAATTGAGCTTTAAGTGCTGTAAATATCCTATCTAGAGTTTCTCCAGTTGAATCAGAGACTTGATAAACTTGGTAAATCTTGTTCATAACGTTGTTAATAAATTATTAATTTAAAGAATATTAGTACATTTTTTTAAAAAAATTAATGTTGTTAAGAAAAATCAACAGTAATTTAAGTAAGTTATATACGTTAGTAAAATATAAACAGATTATTATATAAATTAACAAAATGTAACATATGCAATTAAATCAATAATTTATAATATACATTAATAACAGGTTTAATGGATAAACTGTACACAACTAATTAATAACGTTATTAACATAGGATAATACTAATACTAACTTTTATATATAAGATATTAATGAAAGATACATTAAAGGCATGCATTAAAGGAAAAAAAACGTCTTACGTACCTATATGGTTTATGCGACAGGCTGGTAGATATTTGCCAGAATTTAGAGCAATAAGAAAAAAAAATAATGATTTTATTAAATTATGTTTAAATCCAGATTTAGTAAAAGAAATTACACTACAGCCACTTAAAAGATTTGATTTAGATGCGGCTATAATTTTTTCTGATATTTTAATGATCCCTTACGGTCTTGGCCAACAAGTAGAATTTAAAAAAGGTATCGGCCCGATATTGGGAGATTTAAATTTAGATAATATAGTTAATACAAATTTAGATGATTTTATTCAAAAATTATTACCTGTTTACAAAGGAATAGAAAAAGTAAAGGAAGATTTAAAAGACAAAGAACTTATAGGATTTGTTGGGGCGCCGTGGACTTTATTATTATATATGCTTAATAAAGGCTCGCCAAAAAATGGTTTTGATTTTAATAATATTAATAAAGACAAAACTACAATTAATAAATTATTAAAAAAAATAGTAGAAATAATATGTTTGCACATTGATAAACAAATTGATGCAGGCGCCAACATAATACAAATATTTGACTCTTGGGCCGGATTGTTACCTAAAAAAGAATTACAAAATTATTGTTACAAACCTATTTCAACAATTGTTGAACACATTAAATCTAAAAATATTCCATCAATTTGCTTTCCAAAAGGAATTGGAGAAAATTACATTGATTTTTGTAGAGAGGTTAGGCCTGACTGTATAAGCATTGATTATGAAGTTAATCCACAACACCTAAAGGAAAAACTGGACGGCATTCCTGTGCAAGGAGGGTTAGATCCCAAAATATTATTAAGTGATAAAGAAGCAATCAAAGAAAGTACTGAAAAATATCTTAATGTATTTGAAAATTATCCCTACATATTTAACTTAGGGCACGGCGTGTTGCCAGAAATCAAACCTGAAACAATAGAATATGTGATTCAAATAGTAAGAAAAAAAAAATAAAATGAAAAAAGCGGTTATTTTATTTAACCTAGGAGGGCCAGATAAATTAGAAAATGTTGAGCCATTTCTTTTTAATTTGTTTAATGATCCAGCAATAATTAGCATTCCTTCTTTTTTAAGATATCCTTTAGCAAAATTTATTTCGAAAAGGAGAACACCAATTGCAAAAAATATTTATAAAGAAATTGGAAATAAATCACCAATTCTTGAATTAACACAACATCAAGCAAAAAGTTTAGAAAATAGTTTATTAAGCAAAGGAGATTATAAATGTTTTGTTATTATGCGTTGTTGGCATCCGCGAGCTGCCGATGTAATAAAAAAAGTTAAAGAATATGGTCCCGAGGAAATAGTTCTCTTACCTTTATATCCTCAATATTCAGCTTCAACTTCCGGATCTTCTATTAAAGAGTGGAACGATTTATGTAAAAAAGAAAATTATAAAGTTAAAACTAAAATCATTTGTTGCTATCCAACAGAAAATAATTTTTTGCATTCACACGCTAATCTCATTAAAAAAACAATAAAAAATTTAGAAATTAAAGATTTTAAGCTACTTTTCTCTGCTCACGGTTTGCCCGAAATTAAAATTAAAAAAGGTGATCCTTATCAATGGCAGGTAGAGAAAACTGTTGAAGGAATAATGTCAAAACTAACGAATGAAAATCCAGACTATATAATAAGCTACCAAAGTCGTGTAGGCCCTCTTAAATGGATTGGACCATCTACAGACGACATAATTATAAAATATTCCAAAGAAAAAAAGGGAATTGTCATAGTCCCTGTCGCTTTTGTTTCAGAACACTCGGAAACCCTAGTAGAATTAGACATAGAGTATAAAAAATTAGCAGAAAAAAACGGTTGCAGTTTTTACAAAAGAGTACCAGCATTAGGCATAGAGGAAAGCTTTATCAATGGGCTTTCAGAGTTAGTTTTGCAAAAAGAAACAAAAGGAAATTTTGTTTCATCTGTGATGTGCCCAAATAAATTTATAAAGTGTCCATGTAAATGAAAAAAACAATTTTAAAAGATGACAGTGGAAAATCTCTAGAAGTTAATTTAAAAGAGTTTCTTGATCATTTAAATGAATATCATAAAAATGGAATTAGCACACATACCCAAAGCGGCTGTTCGTTTACAGTGGACGAAGAATTTAGAAATAAAATTAAAAAATTATATGAAAAATGAGTGCTTTAAATGCAAAACAACTGAAAGATTATAATGATAATGGATTTGTTTCACCTATAAATGTTTTATCATTAGAAGAAGCAGCAGAAATTAAAAAAGAAATCGAATACATTGAAAAGAAATGGCCCAATGAATTAATTGGATTAGGAAGAAATAATGTTCATTACATATCGCCCATTTTTGATCAAGTTTGTCATAATTTTAAAATTTTGGATGCTGTAGAAAGTATTATTGGTAAAGATATTTTAGTTGGTGGAACTACGCTATTTATTAAAGACCCAGACAAAAAGGGTTTTGTAAGCTGGCATCAAGATGCAAAGTACATTGGCTTTGAACCCTATAATTGGGTAACAGCGTGGCTAGCTATTACCGACGCTAATGAAGAAAATGGATGTATGAGAATGTGGTCGGGATCTCATAAAGAAAAAATTAAAGATCACAAAGATACATATGATGAAAATAATTTATTAACACGTGGTCAAACCGTTCAAAATGTTCCAATTGAAAAAACCACACCCAACATACTTAAGGCTGGCCAATTATCTCTTCATCATCCAATGATAGTTCATGGGTCAGGATCGAATAAAAGTAATCAAAGAAGAATTGGGTTTGTTATTCAAAGCTATATAGGAGCGAATGTTGATCAAGTACTAGGTAAGATTTTTGTGCAGCAAGCAAGAGGAGAAGATTCATTTAAGTATCACGAACACGCAAAAAGGCCAGTTGAATTAATGAATAAAAGTGACATAATTTTTAAAAATAAAGCAAATGAGGAGCTATCTAAAATCTTTTACAAAGATGCTAAAAAAGTAGGAAAATATTAAATGAAAAAACTTTTAGGAATTTTATTTTTTAGTTTGTTGCTCGTTAATCCATTACAAGCAAAAAATATTTCACTTTCAAAAGATTTAGGAATAGGTTTGAAAGCTAAAGTCTCTTCAGTATCCCATAAAAAAAAATATGGATTTAAGAAAGTTAAGGCAGAAGATGGCCATCCCGTAAGAGCAGGAGAAATGAGCATGAAGTTTGAAGTCAGACCGGGTGATTGTGGTAAAAGTAAAGGAGGATATAGTGATTGCAAAAATGATGCAGAACGATGGGAACTTATGAATAAACCTGTTTCATCAGGAGAGTATTGGTATGCTTGGTCAATTTATTTTCCTAAAGAACACAAACATTTCAGTGGTCGTGGTTGGCTTGTTGCTTCTCAATTTCATCAAGATCATACAAATGGAAAAGATGATTTTCCAATTTTTATGTTTTGGGATCATGCAGGTGGTTATTGGCTCTGTATAGATTATAGAATGGGAAACCCAAATAAATTGGCGAAAAGAAGTTACGGTTCAAAATATAATGTTTTACAACTTTTATCAGAAAAAGAAGTTTTAGGTAAGTGGAACGATATTATTGTTCATGTTAATTGGACAGATAAAAAAGAAAAAGGTTTTTTTAAGGTTTGGGTAAACGGACAACTGAAGCTTACACATTCTGGAAAAACTAAAATGAAAGGTTCCAAACCTTATTGGAAGTGGGGATTATACAGAGGAGGTTTTAAAGAAGATTTTATTTCTAAAGATCTTTATAAAACACAAATAATTTATTATGACGAACTAAGAAAAACTAATAAGACATGCGAAAAAATTAAATTAGAACATATTGGTTATCGATGTGTAAATGGAAATGAAATTCAAAAAATTAAATAATGAATACATATTTACTACTTAAATCAATTCATCTTATAGCTGTGATTTCTTGGATGGCTGGGCTTTTGTATTTACCTAGAATATTTGTTTATCATAGCGAAGCTTTACAAAAGAATAGATCTGAAGATTTAATAGAAACCTTTAAAGTTATGGAAAGAAGACTTCTTGTTTATATTATGAATCCTGCAATGATTGTGTCCTGGATTTTTGGTGTGTTACTAATTCATACTATCGGTTTTGATAATTTAGGTTCTGTTTGGCTTCAGTTAAAGTTAGCTTTTGTTATCATTTTAACCATTTATCACTTCTTTCTATTCCAATGCTTAAGAAAATTTGCTGAAAATAATAATACTTACTCACCAAAATTTTATAGAATAATCAACGAAATACCTACTGTTTTGCTTATAGGTATAATATTAGTCATAGTTTTTAAACCATTATGAGACTTGTAATTTTATAAAAAGATATTATATTAACCATACACCTCTCGGAAACAAATCACCAACATATGAACTTAGAAGAACTTAAAAAAAAAACCCCAGCTGAGCTTATTTCGCAAGCCGAAAAGCTGAGCATTGAAAATCCAAGCACTTTAAGAAAACAAGAAATTCTTTTTGCAATATTAAAAAAACTTGCAGAAAAAAATGAGCAAATTACAGGAGGAGGCGTCCTTGAAGTTTTGCAAGATGGATTTGGTTTTTTAAGAGCTATTGAATCAAACTATTTACCAGGACCTGATGATATATATGTTAGTCCAAGCCAAATAAGAAAATTTGGTTTAAGAACTGGAGATTCTGTTGAAGGTGAGATAAGAGCGCCCAAAGATCAAGAGAGATATTTTGCTTTACTCAAAGTAGATAAAATAAATTTTGATAATCCTGAAAAAGCTAGAAATAAAATCGCTTTTGATAATTTGACACCACTCTATCCAGATAAACAATTAAAAATGGAAATAGAAAAAATAAAAGTAGAAAAAAAACCTGACCAAACTGCGAGGTTAATAGATTTAGTGAGTCCTATTGGGAAAGGGCAAAGATCATTAATAATTTCTCCTCCGAAAGCAGGCAAGACAATAATTTTACAAAATATTGCACATTCCATCGCGCAGAACCATCCTGAATGTTATTTAATGGTTTTGCTTATCGATGAAAGACCAGAGGAAGTAACAGACATGCAAAGATCGGTTAAAGGAGAAGTAATTAGCTCTACATTTGATGAACCAGCTTCCAGACACGTAGCTGTGGCTGAAATGGTTATAGAAAAAGCTAAACGATTAACCGAGCATAAAAAAGATGTGATTATTTTATTAGATTCTATAACAAGACTCGGCAGAGCTTACAATGCAGTGGTGCCAAGTTCTGGAAAAGTATTAACGGGAGGAGTCGATGCTAATGCTCTTCAAAGACCAAAAAGATTTTTTGGTGCAGCTCGGAACATAGAACAAGGGGGTTCACTTACAATTATTTCAACAGCATTAATAGACACTGGTAGTAGAATGGATGAAGTAATTTTTGAAGAATTTAAAGGAACTGGAAATAGTGAATTAATTCTTGATAGAAAAATTTCTGACAAAAGAATCTTCCCCGCTATTGATATAACAAGGTCAGGTACAAGAAGAGAAGAGCTGCTTTTCAAAAATGATGATTTACTTAAAATGAATGTTTTAAGAAAAATATTAAGTTCAATGGGAACAATGGATGCTATTGAATTCCTTTTATCTAAATTAAGAAGTACAAAGAATAATGCTGATTTTTTTGTTTCAATGAATAAACCAAGTTAAGTTTTTTCAAAAGCTAATAATTTCTTTTTTAAAATAGCCCCCCCTAAGCCAGAAAAACCACCAACAGTACCGTCAGATCTAATAACTCTATGACAGGGTATGGCTAAAACAATTTTATTTTGACCGCATATTTTACCTACATGACGTGGTGATAAATTATATTTTTTTGCAATTTCTCCATAAGTTTTTGTATTTCCAAACTTTATTTTATTTAGCTCTCTCCAAACCTTTTTTTGAATTGCGCTGCCTTTCAGCAAATATTTAAATTTAATAGATTTGTCCTTTTTTGCAAAAAAGTTATTCAAACTGTGTCTAAATTTTTTTAAATTTTTGCTAGATGATATATTTTTAAATTTACCAAATTTAACCTTGATGATCTTATCTTTTTCCTCAAAGGCTGTAATCCACCCAAATTTTGTTTTAATTGAAATTTGTCTTATCATTTTTTAGTATAAACATATCAAAAAACATAAAAATTAAATATATTAATTAGTGATGAAAAAAAATGGCGGTTCTCTAAAAGAAATTTTTGAAGAAGCATTAAATTTTTACAATAAAAAAGATTTTAAAACTTCAGAAATTTATTGTTATAAAATATTAAGTATTGATCCTAATCATTTTGGTTCAATGTCTATGTTGGCAACTCTTGCAGCTATTAAGGGAGATTTTATTAAAGCAAAAGAATTACTAACTAAAGCAATCGAAATAGAAAAAAATAATACATCCGCAATACATAATTTAGCAACAGTTTACAAAGAGTTAGGTAAATTTGATGAAGCAATAAATTATTATAATAAGGTGTTGAAAATAGTTCCAAAACACATAAATGCTCACTACAATCTGGGATTAACTTTCTATAAACTTAACGATCTTAAAAAAGCAAAAAGTTATTTTAAAAAAACAGTTGATATCCAAAAGAATTATGCGCTTGCATATTTTTGGCTTGCTAATGTACATGCTGATTTAAAAGAATTTAACGATGCAGTTAGCAACTATCAGAAAGCCATCGAAATAAATCCAAATCTTTGGAACGCTCATAATAATCTTGGCTTAGTATTTAATGCATTGAACGATCATCACAATGCAATCAGTTCATATAAAAATGCTGTGAAAGTAAAAGATAGTCATGCTGGAGCTCACCATAATTTAGCACTAACTTTTAAAAATTTAGGTAAATTTGATGAAGCAATTAAATCTCACGAAATGGCATTAAAATATGAGCCAGAAAATTTGGCTCATGTTTATTATTTAAGTGAACTAAAAAAAGAAATTTTAGATTCTGATTTAAAAGATAAAATTATTAAAATTTTAAAAAGTAAAGAACATAAAGAAAAAATAAAAATTAATGAAGTTTTTGGAAATTATCTGTTAGCTATGTATGAACGTAAGTCAAAAAACTATGAAACGGAATTAAAATACTTAATCACGGGCC
>CACEPH010000005.1 GCA_902561465.1 uncultured Pelagibacteraceae bacterium | reverse complement strand
CAATTTTTTTTAAAACATTGTCATATCCTTTGATTTTTAATAAAATCAAAAATATTATTGCTCCCAATAGAAAAGACCAACTCATATAAGTAATGATAGATAAACTTACTCTTGCGCCGTAACCATCAACAAGCGAGTATAAACCAATAAAAAAACCAGTAAGTAACGAATACTTTAATACTTTTATATTTTTTAAATTGCTCTGATCAAAAATTCCAACAAACATAATTCCTAATGAAATTAAAAAGATTGATAAAATTGCAAAATTGTCAATTATTAAACCTAAAAATAAAATTGAAACAATAGTAGCTACAATAGGTCCAAAACCTCTAGCTATTGGATAAACCTTTGTAAGATCTCCTAGTTGATATGAATTTAATAAATACCACTGATAACCCTGATGGATAAATGCACTAGCTATTATATATGGAATGCTTTCCAATGAAGGTGCTGGCAAAAATATTATAGCAATAAGAGCAAGCGGTACATGACCCAACACTATTCCTGAAACAGCGATTACTTTATTAGGATATTTTTTAACCATGCCATTCCAAGTAATATGCATGATTGAAGCAAAGATGATTATAAAAAAAACATGAGCATCCATAATAAACTAATGTATAAAATAGAATTAAAGAATTTTTTCTTTAAAACCAAAAGATTCCATTAATTCATTCCATTCTCTTTTTGATAATTTGGACGTTTCAAAATCACAAGGTTGGCCCTTTATCATCTTTTGAATTACTGTTTTGCTTTTTGCTGATAATTCCATCCCTCCTACTCTATAATCCATAAATGCATCAAATGTAATAGGTACCCATTTTTTTAAAGTATCGGTCATTACATCAGCATAAGCTCTAATTTCATACTGGGCATGACTATCAGCGCGAAGAGATAAAAAATTTAAAAGATTTAATAAATCCGTTTTCCAATACCACTGAGTATAGGTATTTAAAGTTAAATTCATTCTAGCCAATTCTCTTGCTAGACCTTTATTGCTTTCATTTATAACGGTACCATCAAATCTCTCATTCAACATTAATTCATAATTTTCATATGTTTGTTTAGCATCCTTTTTTAAAATATTTAAAATTTCGTCAGCTTGTTTTCCATTAATCAACTCTCCTCTGCCTTGTCTATTGCTTGATGATTGCGCGGCAAGATGATCTTTTGTTGGCATATAAAACTCTTTATCTAATATAGAATATCTTGCTGAATATTCATTTACATTAGCAGTTCTATGCCTAATCCATTGTCTTGCTATAAAGATTGGTAATTTAACGTGATATTTTATTTCGCACATCTCAAAAGGAGTGCTGTGACGATGTCTCATTAAATATTTTATTAAACCGCTGTCTGTTGAAACTTTTTTTGTTCCTTTTCCATAAGAAACTCTTGCTGCTTGGACAATAGAACTGTCATCACCCATATAATCAACTACTCTTACAAATCCATGGTCGAGAACGGGAATCGCTTCATATAAAATTTTTTCTAGTTCTGGGGAAGTGACTCTTTTTGTAGTGTTTTTTTGAGTTTGTTGCTCTAGTATATCTTTTTTTTGCTGTTCAGATAGCGCCATATAACACAAATAAATTGAATCTTTAAAATAATGTTTTATATTATAAGTGTTGGTTTTCCAACTACGACGATAAACGAATTTCGTAATAAACATTGAGGACGTGGGAGCATTACCCACCACCTCCACCATTTACAACTTACGGGGGTGAATCAGATTCGACTAGTGTCTAAAGGCTATTCTTTCGTTCGGGATTGTTCCGTCGTTATCGGGCTAATTATAATTGCAAATGATAAATTTGCTCTCGCTGCTTAAATTTATTTAAGAAAGCGCGGTCTGGGGCACCGGGCAACAGAACGCCCCTTTTAAATAACTTAATTTCCAAAAATAGATTGTTTTATAAGTATAATAAAAATTGGTATTAAAGAAAAAAACCAACTATTCCAAAACTCTTTTTTATTATTTTTAAACTTATTCATTATAAATACTGCTAAAAAAGCACACGGTATTGAAAATAGATATACAAAACCTGTTACAAATCCAACCGCAGTAGCAATGTTGCCATCCACTCCCAAATTCCAAAAAAATACAAAAATTGTTAAAATAACTAAAAATAAAATTGTTGGAGTTTTTGATGTATAGTTTTTAATTGTTTTAAATTTTCTAGTAAGAAAAATTCCTAAACAAGAAATTCCAGTAATTATTAATACTGTGAGTAAAGATAGAATAATCAATATATTCATTAATAAACAATAATCTACTACACGAAGTTTTACACGAAGTATTTTAATAAGCGTTTATTTATGCTAATAATGAACTTATGCCGGGCAACAGAACGCCCCTTTAGATTTATTAATCAAGTTTAAATTTATCCTTATAGTTATTTTTTAATTCAGCTTTTTGCTTTTCTTTATATAAAATAAAATTTTCACATATTAATAGATCTAAATCTGTTCCCATAAAGCATTTAAAAGCATCTGTCACGGTACAAACTATTGGTTCTCCTCTTACGTTAAAAGAAGTATTAACTAGTATGGGACAACTTGTAATTTTATTAAATTCTTTTAATAATTTATAAAATTTTAAGTTTGTATCTTTATGAACAGTTTGAATTCTTGCAGAGTAATCGACATGAGTTATAGCTGGAATAGATGATCTTTTGATATTTAACTTATCAATACCAAAAAGTTTTTGATCAGACTCAGACATGGGTATCTGGAGATTTTTTTTTACATCAGCAACCAAGAGCATATAGGGGCTGTCTTTATCTAACTCAAACCAGTCCGAAACATTCTCACTCAAAATTGAAGGCGCAAATGGTCTAAAACTTTCTCTAAATTTAACCTTCATATTTAATTTTTTCTGCATTTTTTCAGATTGTGGATTAGCTATTATTGACCTTGCTCCTAAGGCTCTAGGACCAAATTCCATTCTTCCTTGAAACCATCCTACAATTTTGTCTTTTGACAATTCTTCTGCTGCAATTTTTATTACTTCATCTTCAGAAAATGTTTCATATTTTGCTCCTAGACTTTTTAGGTTTTCTTCAATTTCATTATCATTAAATTTTGGTCCAAGATAAGAACCTTTCATTTCATCAACAGTTTTTACAGAACGCTGGTTTTTTAATTCTTTATACCACAAACCAAGAGCTGCTCCCAAAGCTCCACCCGCATCTCCTGAAGCAGGTTGTATCCATATATTATCAAAAATTTTTTCTTTTAAAATTTTACCATTTGCTACACAATTTAAAGCAACTCCTCCTGCCATACATAAATTTTTACTATCATATTCCTTAGCGATAGATTTGGTTAATCGCAAAACAATTTCTTCAGTAACTGCTTGAATTGACGAGGCTATATCCATATGGAATTGTGTAAGTAAATCTTTTTGAGAATTTCGTGCGGGTTGGCCAAATAATTTTGAAAATTTATTATTTATCATTTTTAAACCTGTTGCATAATCAAAATAGTCCATATTCAACCTAAAAGTTCCATCCTCTTTTAGATCAATCAATTTATCAAAAATTAATTTTTTATATTTTGGATTTCCATATGGAGCTAAACCCATAACTTTATATTCGCCACTGAGAACCTTGAAGCCCGTATAATAAGTAAAGGCAGAATAAAGCAAACCGATTGAATGGGGGAAATGTATTTCTTTTAATATTTCCAAATCTCGACCATCTCCTTTTGCTACGGTCGTGGTTGCCCACTCTCCTACCCCATCCAAGGTTAAAATAGTTGCATTTTTAAAAGGTGATGGATAAAAAGCACTTGCCGCATGACTCAAGTGGTGTTCAGAAAAATAAATTTTATTAATATCTTTAAAGTTTTCATCATGACTTTTTAATTCATTAAAAAGCATTTTTTTTTGAAATAATTTTTCCCTCAACCACAAAGGCATTGACTTACTAAAAGACTCAAATCCTTTAGGAGCGAAAGCTAAATAAGTTTTCAATAATCTTTCAAATTTCAAAAAGGGTTTTTCATAAAAAGCTATATAATCAATCCCGTTTAGCTTTAAACCTGATTCTTTTAAAACATATTCAACAGCATGAAATGGATAACTAGGGTCATGTTTTTTTCTGGAAAATCTTTCCTCCTGGGCTGCTGCGATTATTTTTCCATCCAGTATTAGCGCCGCAGCACTATCATGATAAAATGCAGATATACCTAATATTGAAGTCACTTTTTTAAAATAGTCAAAATTGACGTTTCATTGTACCAAAAGGTTTGTCACGTTTAATCCAATAGGTCTTTTTTGCTTTATCGTATTTTTTATTTAATAAATCCTTGCCCATTATTTTCATAACAAGACCTATGGGGGTTATCACTAGAAAAAAAACAACACCCATAATAACCGGGACAACTATAAATCCTAAGATCATTACAAATTTGAACCACGGTTTATTTAATGGAGTCAACAGTTTTGAATTCATTTTTTGTCCTCAATTAGAAACTTACGATCGAATTGGAATTGAATATACTTTACCATAATGAATAAATATCGTCACTATGGTCTACCTTTTTTTTCTTTTTATTTCTACGATATATAAAAAAAACTAAAAGAATAATTATTACAATTAAAATGATAAAATAGTTCATATTTTTGATCTTATTCTCTTTAAAAGAGGATAGTTAAAGTATATATGTAAAAGTCAAGTATTTTTATGAGCGATGAACATAAAATGACCAGTCAGGATAAATTAGTATTAGGGATAACCTTAGCTGCAATATTTGGAGGTATATTTATATTAGGTTTTATTGGACTTATAGTAAATATATTTGGTTAAACTAAATTAATAATTAAAAATACAAAAATTAAAACTTTTTTTTCTTATCTTTTGATTATGAGCGCTTGGCCTGTTATTAAATGTAAGAAAGTTATTTTTTTATCAATAAAAAAATCCTCTACAACTTCTCTTGTCTCTTCAAATCCATCCCAACCATAATCATCTAGGACAATAACACCGTTTTTCTCTAATATAGGATAAAAAAGTTTTAAAGATTCTTGTGTTGGCATTGAAGAATTCAAATCAATATGTAACCAAGAAATATTTTTGGGGTTATCGCTATTTTTAAAAACTTCAGGTATATAACCTTTGTTAAAAATTAAATTGCTTTGAAAATCTGATAAATTTTTTTTTGTAGTATCTATATTTAAGTATTTATAATCGCCAGCTTTTTCTTTTTCTTTTTTAGTTAAAAGGTGCTCACTTTTCATTTCACTCCAGGAATCATATAAATAAGCTTTAAAATTATTATCTTCTTTATATTTTGCTATGCTAAAAAATATTGTTAATCCATCACAAGTGCCGCATTCAACAATATTTCTACTATGAGTATTTTCAAAGGCGAGTAGTGCGCTATAATATATAATATAATGTCTATAATCTAATTGCTCAAACATTTCTATAACATCATCAAAATTTTTAATTTCAGGATGGCTATAAAATTGAGATAAGTAAAACTTGTTTTGTTTAATTTTATTGTACAAAATATCTTTAGCATTTTTAAAACCAATATAAGTTTTATTTTTTGATGTTCCAATCCAAGGAGGAGATTGGGTAGTAGTTAAGCCCCATCCTGAAAATTTTATATTATTTTTTCTTTTAAAGATAATTCTTGAATAAATAATTTTTATTATTTCATATAAGTTTGGATAATTTTTACGTAAAAAAGTTTTTATCTTTAATTTAAACATTATTTTTATTTAATTAATTTTTTATATTTAAATATATTTGGTTAAATTTAATTAATATTTTTTAAATCACTTTCAACCATATCAATTACCAAATCATCAAAAGATACTTTGGGTTCCCATTTTAAAATTTTTTTTGCCTTGGAAGTGTCAGCTAAAAGAGTGTCCACTTCTGACGGTCTTATTAATTTTTGATCTATAACTATATGATCTTTATAATTTAGACCAACATGATTAAATGCTTTCTTGGCAAATTCTTCTACTGAATTTTCTTGACCCGTTCCTACAACATAATCTCCTGGATTATCTTTTTGAAGCATCAACCACATAGCTTCCACATAGTCCTTCGCATGACCCCAGTCTCTTTTTGCTTTCATATTACCTAATTTTAATTTTTCTTTTGATCCATTTTTTATTTTAGCAACAGCATGAGATATTTTTCTAGTTACAAATTCAAATCCTCTTCTTGGCGATTCATGATTAAATAGTATTCCATTTGATGCGTGCAATTTGTAAGCTTCTCTATAATTTTTAGTTAAATAATAACCTGTGACCTTTGATATACCGTATGAAGATCTTGGATTAAAAACTGTATCTTCATTTTGTGGAATTTGTTTAACTTTTCCAAACATTTCTGAAGATCCAGCAAAATAAAATTTTATTTTTCTGTCAGCAAATTCTTTTACAGCTGAAAGAAGATAATGAGTTCCGTTAATATTAATATTAAGAGTTGAAAATTCATCTTCAAAGGAATATCCAACATAACTTTGTGCAGCTAAATGATAAACTTCGGTTGGCTTAATTTTTAAAATAATATTAAACAAACTTGCATAACTTTCTAAAGAACCTGCATGTAAATTTATATCTTTTAAAATTTTTCTTATTCTCCAAAGTCTATGTGTTTCGTCTTCTAGAGCAACTCTTCTTACAATTCCATGAACTTCGTAACCCTTGCTTAATAATAATTCCGCAAGATAAGATCCGTCTTGTCCAGTAATTCCAGTTATAAGTGCTACTTTTTTCATATTTTTAATTATATTTTAAATTTCGAGTCTCTGCTATCCTTTAAAAATTTTCTTACAGTATCTAATGTTAATTCTTGCTGCGTCTTGCCAAATTTTGATATTTTTTCAATTATAGCAGGTGGCATGGTAATTATTGAACAGCCATAATCTTTTGCTTGCAAATAATTATAAGCCTCTCTTGTGCTGGCCCAAAGTATTTCAACTTTTTTCATCTTTTTTGTCATTCTCACACTTTCTTTTATAATTGGAATCGGATCCTTTCCAACATCACTCATTCTGCCTGAAAAGATTGATATTATAGTTTTTGAATTTTTATTAATATTTTTAAGAATTTTTTTAACCTGATTTACTGTATACACTGCGGTAATATTAAGCTTTATACCTTTTTTACTAAGTTTATTTATTACTTTTCCTGAAAACTTACCCTTCGAATTTACCACTGGTATTTTGACGTAAATATTTTTACCCCAAGAATTTATTATTAATGCTTGTCTGAGCATCTGTTCATTGTTGTCTCCGAAAACTTCTAATGAAATAGGTTTTTTTTTGCATACTTTGAGCAATTTTAAAGAATAGCTTTTGTAATCTCTTGCTCCTGATGATTTCATCAAGCTTGGATTTGTTGTAAAACCGCTCACTAAAGAGCTTTTGTAAAACTTTTTAATAGTTTTAAAATCTGCGCTGTCGCAAAAAATTTTAGTTTTCATATTTTCAGTTAAGACTTTTTACTATCTCCTCTGTCATTTTCTTTGCATCTGAAAAAAGCATTAATGTATTGTCTCTATAAAATAGTTCGTTGTCTACACCTGCATAACCAGGTGATAAACTTCTTTTAACAAATAGGACTGATTTTGATTTTTCTACATCAAGTATTGGCATTCCATATATTGGACTTTGAGGATCAGTCTTTGCTATTGGATTTGTGACGTCATTTGCTCCAATAACATATGCTACATCGCAGTTAGCAAAATCATTGTTAATTTCGTCTAATTCAAAAACTTCATCATACGGCACATTTGCTTCAGCCAGTAATACATTCATATGACCGGGCATTCTTCCGGCAACGGGATGAACTGCATAAGAAACTTTGACATCATTTTTTTTTAAAGAATCTACCATCTCTCTTAATGCATGCTGAGCTTGTGCAACAGCCATTCCATAACCCGGAACTATTATTACTGAAGATGCATTTTTCATAAGAAAAGCCGCATCTTCTGCGTTGCCACTTTTAACTGGTTTTTTATCTTTACCTTTAGAAGATAATGTTTGATCTGTTCCGCCGAATCCTCCTAAAATGACATTAAAAAATGATCGGTTCATTCCTTTACACATTATGTAAGATAAAATTGCACCAGAAGAACCAACTAAAGCACCAGTAATAATTAATGCACTATTTTCTAAAGTAAAACCAATTCCAGCTGCAGCCCATCCAGAATAAGAATTTAGCATGGAAATTACAACTGGCATGTCGGCCCCGCCAATCGGTATAATTAATAAAAGTCCTAATAAAAAAGATATTTGAATTAATCTCCAAAAGAAGCTTTCGGACTGTGTATTACAAAGATAAAAGATCAATACTATAATTACGATACCTAGTAATAAGTTAAGGTAGTGTTGTCCTTTAAACGTTATTGGTGAACCTGACATTATTCCGCGAAGTTTTAAAAAAGCTATTATTGATCCTGAAAAAGTAATTGCTCCTATTGCGGCACCTATTGACATTTCAACCAAACTCGCAATTTTAATATTTCCTCGTAAACCAAGATTAAAAGCTTCTGGGTTTAAAAAAGCTGATATTCCTACAAAAACTGCTGCTAAACCTACAAGACTGTGAAAGCCAGCAACCAATTCTGGCATTGCTGTCATTGGTATTTTGTAGGCTATTAAAGTTCCTATCGATCCACCTGCAAGTAATAAAATTAATACATAAATAAAACCGATAGAAAAATTTCCTACAGATAAAAAAGTTACAGTTATAGCAATTATCATTCCTAAAATACCAAATAAATTGCCCTTTCTTGATGTTTCGGGAGATGATAATCCTCTCAAAGCTAAAATAAATAACACACCAGAAATTAGGTAAAATATCGCTGATAAATTTGCAGACATATCTATTTATTTTTCTTTTTCTTTTTGTACATTTGCAGCATTCTTTGTGTTACTAAAAAACCTCCAAAGATATTTATTGCTGCTAAAAAAATTGCAAAAAAACCAAATATATTTGATGTATTAAAAATATTTTTTATATCTCCCGAGAGTCCAGCAATTATTGCACCGACTATAATAACTGATGAAATTGCATTTGTTACTGACATTAAAGGAGTGTGCAGGGATGGAGTGACACTCCAAACAACGTAGTAACCAATAAAAATTGATAGAATAAATATACTTAATCTAAATATAAAAGGATCTATTTCCATAATCTTATTTAATTAGTGTTTCTTTTATTATTTCATCCTTTAAATTAATATTAATTTCTTTATTTTTTTTATCATAAAGATTTGCGAAAAAATTAAATAAATTTTTTGCATATAAATTTGAAGCTGAAATTGGCAGTTTATTAAGAATATTTTTTTCTCCAATTATTTTAACACCATTTTTATCTACGATCTTGTCTGCTTCTGTGTAGGCAGCATTGCCCCCCTGGGCTGCTGCTAAATCATAAATTAAAGTACCAGATCTCATATTTTTTATCATATTTTCTTTAATTATTAATGGCGCTTTTTTGCCTGGAATTAAAGCAGTACAAATCACAATATCGATTTTTTTTAACGTTTCACTTAAAAGATTTTCTTGTTTTTTTTTGAATTCTTCAGAAGTTTCCTTTGCATAGCCTTCTTCTGTTTCTAAATTTTCAGATCCTTCTACCATTAAAAATTTTCCTCCCAAACTTTCTACTTGCTCTTTTACTGCTGATCTTACGTCTGTAGCAAAAACAATTGCACCCATTCTTTTTGCAGTAGCTATCGCTTGTAATCCTGCAACGCCCGCTCCTATAACTAAAACTTTTGCAGCAGGTATAGTTCCTGCAGCAGTCATCATCATTGGTATAGCTTTTTCAAAAATTGAAAATGATTCAATAACTGCTTTATAACCAGCCAAATTTGCCTGGGAAGAAAGCACATCCATTGACTGAGCTCTGCTTATTCTGGGCAACAAATTAAGAGAAAAAATTTTTATATTATTCTTTATTAGTTTATTAATTATATCTTTATTAGTACTAGCATCAAATTGAGCAATTAAAATGGATTTATTTTTTATAAAACTAACTTCATCATTAGATAAGCAGTTAACCTTTAAAATTATTTCTGACTTTTTAAATACTTCCTCTTTTGAAAAATTAATATTTGCACCATTTTTTTCATAATCTTCATCTCTTATACCTAAATGTTCTGCATATTTTTTTTCAAGATTTATTGTAAAACCTAGGTCAGTAAATTTTTTTACACTTTCCGGTGTAATAGAAACTCTTTTTTCTGTAGCAAGATCTTCTTTAACAGATCCAACGCTTCTCATTATCTTTGTCTTACTTTGTATTTAGGATTTTTTTTATTTATTATATAGACTCGTCCTCTTCTTCGAACAAGCTTTGAGTTTAAGTCTCTTTTTTTATGTGATTTTAACGAGCTTACTACTTTCATAATACAATATAAATTTATTTTATGCCGGCGACGTCCTACTCTTCCATATCTTAAGACAAAGTACCATCGGCGCTGAAGGGCTTGACTTCCGAGTTCGGAATGGGATCGGGTATGGCCCCTTCGCAATAATCACCGGCACATAGGGTATATATTCATTAAAGTTTTTTGTAAACAATTAAATTCTAAGATGAAAAAGTAGCGGATTTAACATATATCTTTTTGTTTTTTTTGGAAGATAAGATCATTTTATTTATAATTAGATGAACTCTTTTTGCATTAAAAAAGTTTGGTACTTGTCGATTTCCTTTTAAAATCCAATCTGAAAATTTCTTTGAATTTTTAAATGTTGGTAAAATTCTAAAATCACTTTTATTTTTTTTGCTATTAAATAAAATCTTAGTAGTTTTTTCTTTTAATTTATTATTAAAAGCAATTAATTTAAACTTATCTGAAAGACTATTTAATTCAGTTTTTAAAACATAAGTTTTTTTATTTGAAATCACTTTTAATTGATGAACAGGTCTTATTTTTTTTAACAGTCCAACTTTCATGTTCATTTTGACTAACAAATTTTTATTAAAAAAAAATTCTGTCTTTAAATTTTTTAATCCACTTTCTTTTTCTAAAAAAAGCTCCGATTTTAACGATTTTATTTGTCCAAATAAAAATTCCAGGTAATATATGGCATGACAAACATAATTGAACATTATCCCTCCACCTTTGGAATGAATTTCTTTCCAGTTTGTTTTTGATCTTTTCTTAATATTTATTATCCAATCAAGTTTAATTTGATTTATTTTTATTTTTACTATCATTTTTTTAAAAAAATTAAAAGCATCTATATCTGGAAATTCATAATTTACCATGTGTGAAATATTCTTTCTTTTTTTTACTAAATTGCAAATAAAATTAGCATCTCGACTTGAAGTAGTGAAAGGTTTTTCACAAAAAATATGTTTATTATTTTTTATTGCAAACCTAATAATAGTTTTGTGAAGTTTTGGCGGGCAAGCAATGGCTACTGCATTTACTTTTTTATCTAAAATTAATTTTTTCCAGCCAGAATATATTTTTATTGATTGTGGTAATTTTATATCCGTACCTTTTTTTTTAAAAGAGAAACCTACTATTTTGAATTTTTTATTCTTTAAAAAAGATTTATAAATTACTTTATATCCAAAATTTTTACCTATAATCCCAAGATTTATTTTATTTTTCATTCCTATAAAAAATTGATGTTTTAATAATATAAAAAAGCCATTTTGCGTAAGGTAAAATAAATGAAATTAATCTAAACCTACTTTGGCCTTTACCTCTTTCAATCCATGTTGTTGGAATCTCAATTATTTTATAATTAAAACGATGTGCTTTTGCTGTTAATTCTAAACTTAAAGTAAATCCTTTGTTTGATTCTATTTCAACTTTATCTATTAATTCTCTTGTAAATAATCTAAATGAATTTGTCGCATCTTTGATTGGAAATGAAGTAAAATTATATAAAAAAAAGGATGCTAATCTTGTTAACAAAGCTTTAAAAAAAGGATTTCCAATCATCTCTCCACCTTTGATAAATCTGCTTGGACAAACAATTTGGTATCCTTCTTTGTATTTTTCGTAACATAAATTAATTATATCGTGATTAATATGATCATCAGCCATGTAAAAAAGAACTGCCTCTGCTGTTGAGTTCTTAAAACCTGAAACTAAAGCATTATTAAATCCACTAGAAAAATTTTTAATAAATACGATCTTAGGATTATTGCTAAAAATTTTTTTTATAATTTTTAAAGTAGGGTCTTCTTCATAATCATAACAAATAAGAATTCTAAAATCGCATTTTACAGTTGATAAAATATTTTTTAATGTTTTAACTATTGTTTCTTTTTCATTAAATACAGGAATTAAAATATCAAGTTGTTTTTTTTCATTCATAAATTACTGTGATGATTATTTTTTTATAATTTTTAACTTTGGTAAAGGAATTATAAAATTGCCTTTGTATCCCTTTTGTTTTAATAGTTTAATAATTCTTTTTTTTAAGTGCCAAGCTAATATAATTACATAATCCGGTTTATCAGTAATGATTTTATCCTCATTTTTAACCATAATATCTGTTCCTGGAACATATTTATTACATTTTAAAGATCCGGGAACTTCTCCCACTAGAGAAATTTCATTTTTAGACAATTTGGAAGAATTTAATAAAACACAAGATCTTGGAGCTGCTCCCATAGCGTAAATTTTTTTTCTTTTTTCTTTCAAATGATTAAATAGATTTTTTATTCTATTGTTGAATTTAATTCTGAATGAATTTAAATTTTTTATCTTATTAACAATACTTTTATCATTTTCTTTATTTAACATTCTTTTTAAATTTTTTGTCAATGGTCTTTCGTGTAAACTTGCATAAACTCTTATCATTCCACCGTGAACCTTTAATCTTTCAGCATCAAAAATAAATATCTTATATTTTTTTAATAATTTTAAAATCGATGACGTCGTGTAGTAAGCAATATGCTCATGATGAAAAGAATCAAAGCCCTTTTGAGATAATAAATCATACAAATATTGTACCTCAATAATTAATATACCCTGTTTTTTTAGAATTAATTTTATTGATTGTATTATTTCTATTAAATTATTAGTTTGAGCAAAAAAATTATTGGCTACAATAAAATCAAATTTAGAATATTTTTTTAATATTTTTTTTGCTAAGGTTAAATTAAGATGTTTTTTTATTGTGTTAACATTTTTTTTTATTGAAATTTTAGCTGTGTTGGTGGGCTCAATTCCCAATACTTTAATTTTACTTTTCTTTGCTAATTCTAGAAAGGAACCATCGTTACTTCCTATATCTAAAATCTGTATATTGTTTTGACTAGAAATTTTTTTTATTTTAGAGACTAAAGACTGAAAATTATTTATTTTCTCTTTTGAGTTTCCGCTTAAATAAGAATAGTTGTTAGGGAAAAGAAGTTTATCTGTGACTGAATATTTTAATTGTATCAAAAGACATTTGCTACATTGTGTAATTATAGTGGGATATTTATCTAGAGTTTTTTTTTTCTTATAATTATTTATTAAAGGTAAATTTCCAAAATCTATATTATATTTTAAGTTATTTTTGCAGATGCATGCCTTTCTCTTAATAATACCTTTTTTCATAAGATGAATTTATTTGATTTTATAAGCTATAAAAGCTTTGCTTCCATATCCATAATCGAAAATTCTTCTAAATAAAATTTCTGGATATTTTTTTCTAAAATCGTTAAAAGCCCCACATTCACCTTTAATTACACTACCTTTAAAATAAACGTAATCATCAAATAATATTATTGTTCCTTCCTGTATAGAGGGTTTTATAAATTCTAAAGCTAATCGAGCAGATTCTTTCAAATCGCAATCAATCATAACCACTCTTGCTTTATCAATTTTTAAATCAATTGTTGTTTTATCTTTTAATGTATCTTTATAGAAACCTTTTACCATTCTCATTTTTTGTCCTTTTGCCGATTTTTCAATATTCTTTAAAACTTTTCTTTCATTTACTGAAAAGATATGATCTTGAAATCTTGGATTTTCATCTTCTTTTTTAATTTCTCCAAACCCCGCGAACGAATCAAAACCTATAAATTCACAATTTGATTCTCCAAATATTTTTTCTATTTTTTTATTTATTTTCATCGCAAAATTAAAAGAACTGCCGGTAAAAACTCCAAATTCCAAGTAGCTTCCTGAGGTTAAATCGTGCGCAGTTATAAACATGGCTTTTTTTATCGCTTGATACTTTCCTACGCTAAATTCTAAATATGGTGGAATTAAAGAAACTATGCTTGCTACAAAATTTTGTATAAATAAATTTTTCTTTATTATTTTAAGTAAGTTCATTGATTTATTATTAGTTTATTTAATAGAAATTTTCAATAAGCGTGAAAATTAAAATTTATTATTTTAAATATTTGTTATTAATAAACAAATAATCTCCACCTTTAATATTACTAAATAGAGATATTGACCATATGTTGGCTTTTTTGATGAGGGCAAAATTTTTTAACAAATTAATAATTTTTTTTTCCTTTTTTTTATAGCTATTTTTTTTATCAATAATTTCAACTAAAATTATTTTTATTTTATTTCTTTTTAAAGTATTTTTTGCTCCCTTCAACAATTCATATTCGGATCCTTCTATATCTATTTTTAAAATATCTATTGAATTAATTTTTTTTCTTTTAACAAAATTATCAAGTGTCATTGTTTTGACTTTATATTTTGTAAAGTTTTTTGTTTTATAAAAAAAAAGTGCAAGTAATAATCTTCGAGAAAAATTCCATCTTTTATCATTTTTTACTATATTAGATAAAGAAGAGCCCGCTGATTCAAAAAAATTATTATAGTTGTAATTTGCTTGACCATTTTTATCTGATAAGGCAATTTCATTATAATAAAAATTGTTAAATTTTATTAGATTTTGTATATATTTTTTTACTTTTTTGTTTATATCAAATAAATAAAATTTATTTTTTTTTCTTCCAACTAAATTTAAAATTGTTTTAACAAAAATTCCTCTGTAACAGCCAACGTCAAATATCACCAATCTTCTTTTTTTATTTATAAATTTTACTACTTCTTTTTCAAAAGTATGTTGTAAAGTATAATTTGCTAAGTAATAAAATAATTTGTCTCGAAACATAACTATCTAACCGAATTTATGATATAGTAATATATATTAATAACGTTATAAACAAACTTTAAATCATAAAATAAAATGGAAATAAAAAATAATTATAAATTTTTCTCATTTATATTAATTTTCTTATCTTTGTTTTCCTTTTTTTTCGGTTTTTATTTAGATGAAAATTCAGCTGGAGGCGGCAGCTATATAGGAGATTGGATATTTTTGTGGCCAAATTTGAAATTGTTTGTCGATAATGATTTTTATACAGCTATAACTCATGAAAATTTCTTAACCAACAGGCCGCCTTTATTGTATATGTTGCACGCATCATTAAATCCTTTTGTTGATAACGCAATTACATACAGAAGAAGTGTTTTTGTTCTTTCTTTAGCAGTTCCAATATTATTTTATTTTTGTCTAAAGCAAAAATTTAAAGAAAAAGATAATTTATTATTAATTTTAGTTACATCGACAATTTTTCTAAGCCCATACTTTAGAACAAGTTCTTTTTGGGGCCTAGAAGAAAATTATGGTATTATTTTTTTATTATTAACCTATTTGTTTTTGAATTATTTTTTACAAAATAAGAATGAATATGATTATAAAATTTATTTTCAATTATTTTTATTAACTTTTTTTAGTTCACTCTGTATATATTTTGATCAGAAATTACTTATTATTCCAATAATTGCCTTTTTATCAATTATCTCTTCAAAAAAAAGAATTGGAATTAAATTATTTTCTATAGGTTTGTATATAATATTTTCTTTACCTTATATTTACTTAATTACATTGTGGGGAGGTGTATTTCCAACGCATCTTACAATGAGTAGAAATCTGATGGGTCAATTTTATTTTGAACACCTGGGATATGCTGCAACAATTATTGCTTTTTACTTTACTCCATTTTTATTATTCAGAGGTAAAAATCTATTTCTAGATATAAAGAAATTTTTTTTAAAAAAAAATAATTATTATTTAATTTTATTATTTTTAATCTATATCTTTTACTTTTTAATTTTGTCTATTTTTTTAGACCTGGATCCTCTTAATGTAGAAACTGATACCGGTAAAGGATTTGTACATAAATTTTCTTTTCTTTTATTTGGGGAAAATTTTATTATTAGAGAAGCATTTATCTACTTCTCATTCATAATTTCATGGTTAATTATATTAATTTTTGTTAATAAAAACTTAAAGAATAGCATGATTTTGTTATATTTTTTTCTAGTTTCAATAGTTACTTCTCCTTTAATGCAAGAATATTTTGATCCTTTAATATTTATAATTACACTTACTTTTTTTAGTTCAAAAATATTTATTAACTATAAAAATGCTACAATTCTCTTTTTTTATTTCGCTATTTTTTTAGCTGGTTCAAATATTTATTATTATAATTTGCTAAGTTAATTATAATAATTATAACTTTATAAATGACGAAATCTAATTACTAATATTCCAATAAACATTTTTATAGGATCCAAGAAGACATTTACTTTACTATTATCTTTATGCACCCATGTTACCGGCAGTTCTTTTATTAATATATTTTTAGATTTTAGATGCATGATTAATTCAATGTCATGATCCCAGCCATAATTTTTAAGTTTGGAAAATGCGAATTTAGCATAAGTCTTTTTATACAATTTGTAACCACATTGAGTGTCTTTTATTTTTATATTCAAAATTATTGAAATTAGAAAACTTCCAATATCTCCAAGTATTTTTCTGAAAAAATCTCGTTTCACTAATGAATTTTTATGTGATCTAGTACCAAAATATACTGAGTATTTTTTATAAATTAATTTTTTTTCTATCCATTTGCAAATTTGAAATAGAGAAACGGACATATCAATATCTGCAGTTAAAATCCAATCATACTTAGCATTTTTAACTCCTAACTTTAATGCTGCACCTTTGCCTAAATTAATTTTAGATTTTATAGCTTTAAATTTAGTTTTTTTTTTAGTTTTAAAATTTTTAATAAATTTATTAATTAGATTATATGAATTATCTTTGCTTCCATCATCGACAAAAATAATTTCAATTTTTAATTTTTTTTGCTTTTTTATGAAATTTTTTATATGAATAAAACTCGATTTTAATCTTAATTCTTCATTAAAAACAGGAAATATTATTGATAAAGATCTGATCATAATATAAATTAATCAAAGTAATTTCATATGATAAACTTTTTATTAAAAAATCCAAGCCTTTATAGATTTTACCAAAAAACAGTAAGAGCAAAGTATGATGAATATGATTTTTTTAGATTTATTTTCAAACAAGGTAATTTTAAAAATATAAGAATGCTAGATATATGCTGTGGCGATAGCTACGTTTTGGAACATATAAATGAATTTGTCGATGACTATTTGGGAGTAGATAATAACGATAAATATTTGAAACAATGTAAAGAACGATGGAAAAATTTTAATTTTTTAAACTTAGACTTAAACGAAACAAAAAATATAAATCATTTGTTAAAGTTTAAGCCAAATTTTATATTTATAAATGGCGCAATACATCACTTAGATGATAATACTATAAAGTCTATAAATACTTTTATCGAAAATAATTTTTCGGATTGTTATTTTTTGTCGGTAGATCCAGTCAAACACAATAATAGTTTATTAAATACTGTTATGATTAAGTTTGATAGAGGTAAATTCATAAGAAACAAATTAGAATACGCAAAACTAATGAACTCGTTTGACTCTTTTATTATAGATGATTTTTATAAAATGAATTTTGAAAATATATTTCATTATAAAAACTTTGACCTTAAGGAGTTATATCAAAATTGGAAAAAAGAAATTTCTTAAAGTAATATTAAATAATGTCTAATACTCAATCCAATGTAAAAGTTGAAATAATTTTACCTAATTATAATTCTGAACTTTATTTAGAAGAAACAATTAAATCTATAATCAATCAAACTTATAAAAATTGGAAATTAACTATTATTGACGGCAATTCAAATGATGAAACTAAAAAAATATTAAAAAATTACATGAAGCATCCAAACATAAATATTATTCAATTAAAAAGAAAAAAAAGAGCGGGATTTTGTAGAAATCTGGCAATAAGAAATTCTAAATCAGATTATGTTGCTTTTATTGACTCAGATGATATTTGGAATAAGGAAAAACTTTCTAAACAAATAGATTTTATGTTAAAAAATAATTATTATTTTACTTATACAAACTATCTTCCATTTAAATCTGGATCAAAACAAAATAAATTACCTGAAATTAAACCTGAAAAATATTTTGATTTTGAAAAGTTCACTAAAAATACTTCAATTGCGACAAGCTCAATGATTATAAAAAGATCCTCAATAGGAAATACAAAATTCACAAATACAAAAATTTGTGAAGATTATTTTTTTAAATGTGAAATTTTAAAGAAAGTAAATTATGCCTACTGCTTACAAGAAAATTTGATGGAGTACAGGATAAGAAGCGATTCTTTACAAAGTAATAAAATAAGAAATCTTTATTGGATATGGGTTATAAATAAAAATTATAACAAAATGAATTTTTTTAAAAATTTATCTTCAATATGCTGCATATCGATGAACTCAATAAAAAAGTATGGATTTAAATAATTTAATTTTATTTTTTTTTTTAATAGTTTTTGGTTTATTTTTTTATAAATACTTCACTATATTTTTAAATAAATATAATATAAACTTATTAATTGATGATGAGTTTAAAAAACCACAAGCTTTTCATCAATCTCCGATTTCTACATCTGGCGGAGTAGGTATATTTTTTTTATTTTTAATTATATTTTTCTATTCTTTTTATTTAAAACAAATTGTTTATTTCGAGTATTTATCATTCTGTACTCTATTTTTTTTTCTAGGATTGTCAGATGATTTAAAACTGAATCTCAGGCCAAAGCTTAGATTGTTATTAATGATTATTTCTTTAATAATTTTGGTAATTTTAAATAAATTTTACATCCAAAACACAGGAATTACATTTTTAAATAGACTTTTAGAAATTGATATTTTTTCATTATTTTTCGTTTGTTTATGTTTTCTTTTTATTATTAATGGAAGCAATTTAATTGATGGTTATAATGGATTGCTAAGCATTCATTCCTTGATCATTTTAATAAATTTGTTTTTCATAAATTTTTTGGGAAAAAATTGGGATTTAGCCTTTTTTATATTTTCTTCAATTCTAATAATAGGAACATTCCTTAAATATAACTTTCCTAAGGCCAGTGTTTTTTTAGGAGATGGTGGAGCATATTTTCTTGGTTCATTTATTGCAATTACTACTATAATGACAAGTAAAGCTTATCCAGAAATATCACCATTCTATTTCTGTATTTTATTGTTTTATTTATTTTTTGAAGTTTTCTTTTCATTTATTAGAAAATTATTAAAAGAAAAAAAATCACCTATATATCCAGACGAAAAACATTTGCATATGCTTTTATATAAAATGCTGCTTAAAAAAAGTAAAAACAAACTAAAAAGTAACTATTCCGTTTCCATAATTATAAACTTGATCTATTCAATATTAATTTTACCATCAATTTTTATGATGAAAGACGGTATGTTTTGCAAATATTACTCAGTAGTGTTGTTTATCGTTTATATATTTTCTTATAAAATAACTTATGAGAAAACCAAATAAATTATTTAATAAAAAGTAAGAGTGAATGACTGATAAAGATTTAATAATAATAAATAATGAAAAGATTTTTAAAGAAAATAGCAATTTTTATTGTGATAATCTTGATTTAAAAATTCTCCCAGAGGGACTAAATAATTACTATAAAGTTCAATACATTGTTAGAAGCTCAAATAAGAAAGGCGATCAACAAATTAACTTAAAAAATGTAAAAGTAGCATCCAGTTTATTTAAATTTATTTATTTTATATTTAAGGCTATTAAAATTCCTAAAGCTAATTATCTAATAATTTCTATTACGCCTTATACTTTTTTGGCATTTTTAATTTTGTTTATGTTTAGAAAAAAAAACATATTTTTATATTTATTTAGTAAAGGACATGAAGAATATAGATATATATTAGGGAACTATTTTGTTTGGATATATCATATTATGTATCTAATAGTTACATCTAATTCCAAAGTCCTGGTTAATCACGAAAGACTATTCGATGAAAAAAAGTCATATTTAATAAATTCATCTCGACTGAATGAACGGTGGCAAAAAAATTATATGGAACCTTCATTGGATAAGGTTAAATTTTTATATATTGGAAGAATGAATCCTGAAAAAGGAATTTTTCAGTTTATAGAAATGTTAAAAAAAATCAAATTTGATTTTGAATTTTCAATTGTAGGCGATAATAAAAATAAAAAAAATTCAGAAAAAAATATAAAATATTTGGGATATGTAGCTAATGAAGAACTTTTAATTAAAATTTATGATAATCATAATATAATGGTTTTGCCTTCTTTTACCGAAGCAAGCCCATATGTAGTCGATGAATCTCTTGTTCGAAAGAGACCGGTAATAATATTTGATGACATTGCTTATATTGTCAGAGGAAAAATAGGAGTTTTTGTTGCAAAAAGAAATGTAGAATCATTTTCTAAAACAGTTAAATATATTATGGATAATTATCTTGAAATTCAGAAGAAAATGGAAAAAAATGATCTTCCAACAAAGGAAGGTATGATAAAACAAATTTCAGAAATTATTAATCTTTGAGATTCTTAATAATGAAATTTTTAATCTAAAGGATTTTTTACAAATTAATAATTATATGAAAAAGGGCAAATATTTAATAACTGGTTGTGCCGGTTTTATTGGGTCAAATCTAGTAAAAAAACTTTATAAAAATTACAAACTAATTTTAGTTGATGACCTTTCCAGCGGTTCTATAAAGAATTTACCTAAAATATTAAGAAAAAAATTAATTAGAAAAAAAATCCAAAACATAAAAAATTTAAAAACAAAAAAACTTAATGGTATTTTTCATTTTGCAGCGCAATCTTCCGTGCCAGCTTCTTTGATAAATTTTTATGAAAGTAGTACAAATAATCTAGACAGCTCATTAAAGGTATTTCAGCTATCTAAAAAATTTTCTGCGCCTGTTGTTTATGCTTCGTCTGCTGCTGTCTATGGAAATTTACCTAAAGGAGATGATAAAAAAAATAAATTCTCTATAACATCACCCTATGCACAAGACAAGCTAACTGTTGAGCATTTTGCTAAAACTTTTTTTGAAATATATAAAATTTCTTCGGTTGGTTTAAGAATGTTCAATGTTTATGGAGTTGGCCAAACAGCGACTACCCCTTATTCATCCGTGATACCAAAATTTATAACAAGAATGCAAAATTCAATACCCATAACAATTAATGGTGGTTTTCAAACTAGAGATTTTATTTATATTGATGATGTAATTTTTCTAATGATTAAGTCGATGAAAAAGATTCAGGGAGTTAAAAGTTCTGGAACTTTTAACCTCTGCACAGGTAGGTCTGTTAGAGTTGATTTTTTATTTAATTTAATAAAAAAAAATATTGGATTAAATTCAAAAGTGATTAGGAAAAAATTAGATAACTTTGACCCAAAAAAATCATCTGGTAATTCTAATAAAATTCTTAAATTCCTAAATTTAAAAAAATATAATTTTACTACTTTAGAAAATGGACTTGCAGCAACAATCAATAATGCAAGAAATACGGGACTTTAGCTCAGTAGTAGAGTGCACCGTTGACATCGGTGAGGTCGGGAGTGCAATCCTCTCAAGTCCCACCATACTAAATATATCTATCCAAAATTTCTTCCACTAAATATTTTTTTGCGACTTAGTATGATGCTAGAAAGTAATATTATATAGGTTGTATTATTTGTTGTAAAAATACTACCTGAGCTTTTGATAGGAAAAAGTTCTAAAAATAAACTTATTACAGCTGCTAGTAAAAATAAATTTCCCATTTTATTTATATTTAAGAACTTATAATTTTTTGATAAGAAAACTAGAAACATTAGTGCAATTCCAACTGCAAAGAAAATTCCAACAATGCCTAAGTCGGTTAAAACTTCTAAATAATAATTATGAGGATGATTCGAGCACACTCCCCTTTTTTGCTCTATTAAAAATTTTTTACACTTTTCTCTAAATGACTTAATCCCACTTCCAAATATTTTATTTGTTTTCCAAGTTTCAAATGCTGTAAACATTATTTTTCTATAACCATGAGAATCAGGATCTGGGCTTAAAAATTCCTCTTGTTCTTTTAAAATTATTTTTGATTCTTCGCTTGTTGTTTTTTCATAAATGCTGCTAACTAAATGATTTAAATTGTAATAAAAAGACATGTAATTTTTTTTCATCTGACTGTCAGATGAAAAAATAAACCCAAGAATTATAAATAGCATTAGAAAACCTGCTATTACTGCTTTTCTTAATGGTTTATTAAAGAAAAAAATTAAAAATAAACCCACCAAAAATAAAATGAATGGCATTCTGTTACCTGAAAGTAAAATTCCCAAAGAAAGTATACATATTGTAGCTACAATAAATATAAACTTAAAATAATTACTACTATTTCTTAATAAGTAGCTAAATAAAAGTATGGAAAAAAATGAGAAATTTTGAATAAACCCACCAGAAATATATTCGTCGCCAAAAAAGCTAGTATTGTGATGGTGATAACTTTTAAAGCCTAATATATTTTGTCCAAAAATATATTGAAAAATTACATCAATTGCTACAATTGATGCACAAACAGATGCTGAAAGAAAAAAATATTTAAAATTTATAATATCGTGTTCACTCAAAAGATATATTATTAGCAATAAAATAAAATATCTAAAAAATAATATTGATTTTAGCAGTCTGTTAAAATCATTGTAATCATGTCCTTCTATATAAAAAGATCTAACAAAACTAAGACTTGTGGAAAAAAAAATAATAAAAAATAATAGAAAAATAAATTTTAGAAGAAAATCAAACTTAAATTTTAAAATTTTTGACTTTAAGTGAAAAATTCCAAAACATAAAAATAGTATAAAATTAATATTGGTAAATAGATTGCCAAAGATCATACAAATTGGGAAAAAAGCAAAAGATATATTTGTTAATAAAATTGAATTAATTTTAATTTTTTTATTTGTAAGTATCATTTTTTTCTAATTTTGAAATATTATATTTTTTTTGGATAAGTAAATTTGCATAAGTTTTTTTATTACAATTTTATATATAAAAAGTGCTGAATAAAATGGATTAAGCACAATAAAACAAAAAACTTTTACAAAAAGATTTGAATTCATTTCATTGTTTTTTAACTTAATAATAAATTCTTCAAAAGTTAATAGAAAATTTACTTTTTTCCATATTTTTTCTTTATCTTGATCAAATTTTTTATATTTAAAAATATGACTTTTAAATACTGCTTTTACAGAAGCTTTGTGTTTTGTATGATCTGAAGATGCACTTTTATTATGAAATAGATGTGTACCAAGCGGTAAATGTAAAAAGAAAAATTTTCCATTTTTTTTTGCTATTTTTAAAAAAAAATCAAAATCTTCTGCCGTCACAAAATCGATTCTTTCGCTAAAAATAATTTTATTTTTTATTAAAAAACTTTTTTTGACTACTGAACCTGAGGTTGACATGGAGTTGCCAAATTCTAGTAAGTATTTATAAAAATTTTTTTTATATGGACCATATCTCCAAATTTTTTTTGATTTTTTATTTTTTGTAACTATCCATTCATCATTACATATTACTTCAAAATTTTTATTTTTTATCATTTCATATATCTTACTTAATTTACTCTTATCCCAAGTATCGTCAGAATCTAAAAATGCAATCCATTTTCCTTTTGATATATTGATTCCCTTGTTTCTAGATTTAGATATAATGCCACGGTTTCTAATTTTTTTATATATTATATTTTTTTTTTTGAAACTTTTCACGACACTTCTAGTTTTGTCATTTGAAAAATTATCAATTACAATAATTTCATAATTATGAAATTTTTGACTTACAACTGATTTTAACGCACGCTTTAAATAATTACTCTGATTAAACGTAGGTATCACAACTGAAAAAAAAGGCTTGCTCATTAACTGTTTCTAAAATTTGATTTACAATAAAATATTAAATTGTCAATTTCTTTTATAAAATTCCAGTCATGATAAAATTTAAATTTTTTAGAGTAAATACTTTTGTAAAAAAGTTTCTTTGTTTTCTTTAAAGTGCCATTTTTAAATTTTATTTTTATTTTTTTGTTTCTTTTAAATCTTTCCTTTATAACTTTAAGTATATCTGTAATACTTAAATTATACTCTGAACAATAGTTAATCGTTAAAGGAATTTTTTTTTTCTTGTAAATAAAATTTTTTATTATAAGAAAAATAAAACTACAAAAACTTTCAATGCTTCCGTAATTCCTATAAGTATTTTTTTTAGATAAAATTGTTGACTCGCCATACATTGTTATATCTTTGATTAATGAATTAATTAATAGGTGCCAACACTTTGTATTTTTGTTTACCGGATAGCCAAATAAATTAGAGGGTCTTAAAATCAATAATTTTGTATTCTTATTTTTTGCCTTAATGAGTTTTCTTTCACCATCTATTTTGCTTAAACTATAAATATGGTTAGCTTTTGCTTTTGTGTTCTCGGTTATATTTCCAACTAAATTATTCTTGTATACCTGCGCAGATGACAAAAAAATAAAAAAACTAACTCCAGCTTTTTGTGCAGCTTTAAATAAATTAAGAGGATTTTGAGAATTAACTATAAATGTTTTTGATTTATTTATACTTTTATGACTATCATAACCTGCGCAATTAATTATAACGTCAATTTTACTACACAACTTTTCTAAATTTTGATTAGAATTCCAGTTAATCTTTTTAAATTTGTAGTTTTTAAGTTTTTTTTGCGTTCTTGAAGCAATAATAATTTTCATTTTATTTTTTTTTAAATATTCAAAAATTCTGCCCCCAAGTAGCCCCGATGCGCCAGTAATTAAAATTCTCATTTATTTAATATTTTACCACTTATACGGAATAAATTTGTCAAACGGTGATCTGCGAATTATCTCATCATCTCTGTAAGGTACGGAGGAACAGTTAGCCAATATTGAATTTTTTTTTCCAACATTCATAAAACCATTCCAGATTAATGGTGGAACCGTAACTAAGAAGTAGTTATCTGGTTCAAGTATGAGCTCTTGTATTTTACCTTTTGTTTTACTATTTTTTCTATCATCAAATAACACAAATTTTATCTTACCTTCAATACACGCGTAGTTAAGAATCATTTCTTTATGCATATGCCATGCTTTTATTGCATTTGGGTATGTAAGTGAAAAATAGATTTCTCCAAAATTTTTAAATATTGAGCTGTCTCGTCTCATCATGTGCATTACTGTTCCTCTTTCATCTTTTATTTTTTTTAATGAGGTTATTACAACGCCTTCGATCATAATTTTATTTTTTATTGAAGTAATTATTAATTTGAGATTGTGTCATTTTCTTTGTATCTTTTTTATTTAAATAACAATCATACCATAACGCTGCTTGCCTTATTGAGTTATTCATTGTCCATTCAGTTTTCCATCTAAGTTTTTTATTTGCCTTGTTTGAATTTAATTTTAATAAAGTTGATTCTTTAAAATCGCCCTTCTTAAAAACTATTTTAATTTTTCTTTTTTTGTCAACAATTTTCATTACTATTTCTGCTACAGTTTTAACATTTTTAGTTTGATTACTTTTAGGACCAAAATTCCATGACCCCGAATAAATTGTTGGTTTTTTGTATAATTTTTTTCCAAGAATTAAATATCCATAAATTGGTTCAAGCACATGTTGCCATGGTCTTGTTGCGGAGGGGCTTCTTATTACAAGATTCTCCTTTTTTATTATTGTTCTAATACAATCTGGAATTAATCTATCCTTAGACCAATCTCCTCCTCCAATTACATTACCAGCCCTTGCAGTTGCTAGTCCGATCCTTTTATTTTTTAAAAAAAAAGATTTCCTAAATGAATTAAATGCCATTTCAGCAGCCGCTTTAGAAGCGCTATAAGGATCATCGCCACCCAAAATATCATTTTCTTTGTAACCTCTTTTTATCTCTCTATTTAAATAACATTTATCTGATGTGATAATTACTAATGACTTTAAACCCTTTTGCTTTTGTGTTCTTACTATTTCCATAAGATTTGTGGTACCTATTAGATTAGTTTGTATAGTCTTAAGTGGATTCTTGTAAGACTCTGCAACTAAAGGCTGAGCTGCCAAGTGAAAAATAATACTTGGTTTATTTTTTCTTATTGATTTTTTAAGTTTTTCTAAATCAAGAATATCTCCATATATATTATTAACCTTTTTATAATTTAGAAATCTATTATAGTTTTTCCTTTTACTATCATTAAGTGAATATCCTGTAATATTTGCACCAAACATTAACAAAACTGACACAAGCCAAGATCCTTTGAATCCAGTATGACCTGTTATAAAAACATTTTTATTCTTATAAAATTTTTCTATGTTATCCACGGTGCTCTTTTGTTTTTTATTAAATTATTTAGTAAATTCTTATCCCTCATAGTGTCCATACACTGCCAAAATCCACTATGTTTAAATGCCATTAATTCTTTTCTAGCAGTTAATTTTTCAATAGGTTCTCTTTCAAACATTTGACTATCTCCATTTATAAAATCAAATATTTTTGAATTTAAAACAAAAAAACCTCCATTAATCCACCCTTCGCTTGCTTGAGGTTTTTCTTTAAATTTTACAATTTTATTTTTTCTTAATTTAACTTCTCCAAATCTAACAGGAGGTCTCACAACTGTCATTGTCGCAATACTTTTGTTTCTTATATGACTTTTTAATAAACTTCTAAGATTTTGATTTGTTAAACCGTCTCCATAGGTCATCATAAAATTTTCATTTTTATTAAAGTATTTTTTTAATCTCAATAATCTTCCTCCTGTCATTGTATTTTCTCCAGTAAATACACATTTAATCTCAAATTTTTTATTTTTTTTATAATATTTTTCTATAATTTCATGCTTATATCCTAGGGCTAAAATAAATTTTCTAAATCCATAATTACTATAAATATTCATTATGTGTGTAAGAATAGGTTTGTTACCAATTTTTACCATAGGTTTAGGAACTAACTTGGTTTCCTCTGATAACCTAGTTCCTTTTCCGCCGCAAAGAATAACAACTTTCATTTTTAATATATTAATTCTGTGAATTTATTTTAAAATTTTCTCAATTAATTTTATTGCATAAACGCCGCTCTTTAAATCAATTCTTTTATCATAATTTTTGGTAATCATAGAGGATAAAAATTTACTAATCATTTTATACAGAGGTTTTTTTCCTTTATGATTTATTCTATTAGTAATCTTATTATTTTTTTTTAGCACAATTGAATTCTCATCAGTAAAATCAATTTGCAAATTCAAATTTGAATTTTTTGCATAAATAATTCTTATTCTTTTTTTTGCATCTTTTTTTATATTACAGGTGCAGTTAAAATCATTAAGTTTAAATTTGATATGTGCAGAATTGTTATTTGAAATTAATTTTTTAAAAATTTTAAAATTATTTTTATTTCTTAATGGTTTAAAATAACTCAATATTGAAAAAATATGAGGAAAAATGTCAAAACAAAGTGAAATTTTTTTGTCTCTTCTAATTTTTTCTCCATATCTTACATCTCCAAATTTATCATGCCATACAAAACCTATGTTTTTTAATTTATTCTTAGTTATTAATTTTGAAAATTTTTTAATATAAGATGTAAATAAAAATACATTTGAATACGCAACATAAACATTTGATTTTTTGCTATTTTCATAAATTTTTTTGGCATCAGAAAAATTTAAAGCTAAAGGTTTTTCAACCAAAACGTTATATCTTTTTTTAATTAGCAAATTTGTATATTTATAATGATCAGAGGCTAAATTAGTCACAATTGCAATATTGTTTTCTTTTTTATTTATTGCTTTTTTAATACTAACGTATTTTTGAAATTTGTTATTGATTGTCCATTTTTTTATACCTATTAGATTTTTTTTTGAAATTAGTACTATTTTTTTTGTTAATTTATTTCTTAATAAGGTAGATATATATTGTTTTGACCATCTCCCGCTGCCTATAATAGTTACAGATTTAATCATTTATTAAAATCTTTTCTATCTAATATATTTATAACCTTATTTTTAATTCTCATTTTTTTTAGGTAAGTTTTAATCTCTCTATCTATATGCCAGGCTAAATTAATTATTGGTACTTTATTGTTAATCTTTTTTAAATATGAATCGCTTATTATTTTTATACGTGTAGCTGGCGCATAATGACCAATCTTCATTGAATTTCTTTTTTCATAAATTCCAGAAATTTGACTTTCATTTAATCCTAAAAGTTTAAGCAAAATCGCAGCTCTTCCTGGAAACGCTTTCGCTGGTAGTTTTCCAAATTTTTTTTGAAGAATATAAATTTCTTTTCTCTTATTTTTTTTCCAAATCTTAATTGAAGTATTTAATTTTAATAATTTTTTAAAAAATTTATTTTCTTTATTTAAAAAATATTTTATTTTTTTATCACTTTTTGATTTAGACAATATGACCCTTATATTTCCTCCATATCTCTTGGGAAATAAAAATTTAGATACTTTCATTTTTATTTTTTCAGAAATTTTTAGAAACGATGTTAAACTATATGTTCTAGGATGCTCATGATAAAAAGTATCAAATTGATTTTTATCAATTATTGAACCAAGATAATGATTTTCGATAACAATTATAGTATTTTTCGATATTAATATTTGTAAACATTTTAAAACTTCATTTAAATTTTCAATATGAGCAAAGACATTAGTAAATGTTATCACGTCTATCTTTTTAAATTTTTTTATAATTTTCTTGCAAAGATTTTTGTTTAAGTAGGAATGAAAAACAATATGCTTCTTTGACATTTCTCTATAGGCATTTGTAGGTTCTATACCAATAGTTTTTGCTTTTTCTTTTGCAAAAAAATCCAATAATGTTCCATCATTAGAACCAATATCTAAAACAGTTTTTTTTTTTAAATTTCCATATGATAACTTTAAATCTTTCACTAGTAGTTTTTGTCCATTAATAACGTCTTGCGTTAATTTTGCCCTGTAGTGGTAATTTTTTGGGAAAAGGATTTTCTTTTTTACTTGGTACTTTTGGTAGGCTGTAACACATTTTTTACAATATGAGATGGTAATTGGATACAAAACTGAATTTTTTTTGGAATTAATCTTAATTAAATCATCACATAATGGATGTAAACCTAATTCTACAGATTCTACTAAATTCTTATTGCAAATCTCACACTTCTTAAGTTTAAAAATGTTTTTCATTTAATTTTTTTTTTAAATATTTTTCTTATAATAAAATAAAATATTGAAAGATATACATTTGGATAAAGTAAATTTTTAAAAAAAAGTTTTGGATAATTTATGTTAGTTACACCCAATTTTTTTCTATTAATAATTAGCTTAAAGTAATCTGGAAAAAAATTTCTTAACGCAAAATTTTTACAATACAAATATCTCCACAAAGATAAACCATTTATCCGATAATTCTCCAACATCTCAATCATTCTAACACTTTGTATTAAAGGCCAATACTCGCTCCACTCTCTCACTCCTGATAAATTAACACTTACAATTCTCTTGCAGAAATATGCATTTGATCGCATGAAAGCTTTCGCAAAAATTTTTACATGGGGAAAAGTGTTATCAAAATTTGTAAACGTTTTTGTATTTCGAATAAAATTTTTATTTAAAGTATTTTTATTTTTATTCCATATTTCTCTTTTAAAAATAGACAAAAACATTCCTCCTAAAAAATCAAATGATACATTAGGATTAATCAGTTGATAAAATTTTAGTTTTTTTTCCTTATCATATAAGGAAAATTTGTTTAATTTTTTTGGTAACATGTTTGTATTAAATGGATGTTTTTTTGAAAAAATATATTTTGAATCAACGCATGCAGAATTCAAATAAAAAAAATCTACATCTTTATTTTTTTTTTTATTGATTATTTGTTTAACAATTTTAAGAGAATTTGGCATAAGCAAATCATCATCTCCGATTAACCAAATAAACCTAGCTTTAGAAAGATTGACAGCTTGAATCATGTTCATGACTCTACCTATATTTTTTTTATTCTTTTTATAAGTAATAGATAAATTTTTCTTGTATTTTTTTATAATTTTATAGTTCGTATTTTTGGTACTATTATCTGAAATACAAACATTAAACTTAATTTTAAAATTCTTTTTTGCAATCTTGATAGAATTAAGACAGTTTTCAAGACATGCTGGTCTGTTAAATGTTGGAACACAAATTGATAACATCTATATAAAAAATTAAATTATTTTTTTAACTTCATCAAAAAAATTTTCTGCAAGTTTATGCATTCCCTCTGGGGTAAAATGAATTGTATCGACAAAGTATGTTTCATCTTTTTTAATTTTTTCATTATTTCTCACAACTGGAATATTGTGTTTTTTGGCAAGGTTTTCTAAGATCTCATTTTCACAGTTTACTAATTCTTTATATTTTTTTGTTTCTTCATCTAATAAAACATCATCGCTAATATTTAAACAAAACGTACTTAAAATTATTTTAATACCGTTTGCCTTGCAAAGATGAATGATGCTTTCTGTATTTCTTTTAAAAGTTTTCAATCCTTCATCGGTATTGGAATGGATCTCTGATTTACCTTTTGATATTAATTCGAGCAATGAATTTCTTATACTCAATTTTTGAATTAAATATTTATAAAAATTAAGCTTTAAAGGAGGAAAATATTCTAATACTTTCAGTTTCCAAATATCTTCACTTATATTTTTTCTTGAATGCGAATAATCTGGTAAAAAACCAGTTGTTAAATACGATCTTATGTCATTATATCCATGATATAATATTATTAAATCAGGATTTGTATCCAAAACTTTTAAAATAAAATTAATTAATATTTCAGCACTATTGTATCCACCTTGACCAAAATTATTTACTTCGATTTCTTTGTTTGGATATTCTTCGCGTAACTTGTTCTCGAGAATTAAAGGATATGAATAAACCTTATTATCATATTCTATATAATTTCCTGTTGTAGATGCTCCTAAACAATTAATCCTTATTAAGCCTTCTTTTTTTGGAATATTAACTCTTCGTGATCCATTGTCACCATTACAGAAACCAAAATTATTAGTTTTAAGTTCAGGAAAATAATAATTTTTTTTATAGTTATTTAAATAAGCGCGCGTTCTATATGAAGCTAAAAAATTCTTTTTCATAACATATGGAAGATATGGATGGCTTTCAAAACAAAATTTCTCTTTTTCATATACATTATTTTTTAATAAATAATTTTTATTAGAAATTTTCATAATTAAGATATAAATAATTTCCGAAAAAATAATTAAAGATATAAAAATTAAAGTTGAATAGAATATTGAATTCAATTTATTTCCCGTATAATTAAAAAAGAATACAATTGGTATAAATAAATATGATAATAAAAAACCAAAAATGAATAAAAATTTAAATTTTTTTATAATTTTCATTTAATTTATAAATTGTATAGAAGATAATATTTACCACAAAGGATATATATCATCTCTCTTGATTCCTTTAAAAATACTGGATAATTTTCTAAACGATTCTTCATCTCCTCTAATATTAAAATTATCATTAAATTCTTTAATCTTTTTTTCCGTTAGACTATCAAGCCACCAATCATTAATATTATCCCAGTAGTTATTTAAATGTTTAATTAGATCTTCTTCCTTAGTAAATAATATTTTCGCTTCTACAAGCAAATTGTAGCGATTTACAAATTCTGGGTTTAAATGATTATATGTATCATCCCAATAACATACTGATGGAATATTAAGAGCCAAATTTTCTAATAACCCTGTTGAATCATAATTAAAAAGCGTTACCCTTGTATCTTTTAAAATGTTTCTTAAACTTTTCCTTCCAAAGTCTATCTTTATTTTTAGATTTTTAAAATATTTTTCAGTAATTAAATTGCCTCTCGATAAAAATGAATGATGAAGTCTTAATAGAGTCATTTTTTTTATTTTTAAATTTAATTTTTTAATAATTTCTGTTGTAGATTTAATATTCTTAGTGGATTCCAAGTACCTATCATATGGTTTAGCTCTATAACCCAAAGATCTTACTACAATAGTAAAATAACCGTCTTTTTTAAATAATTTTTTTCTTCCTAGAGTTTTAAAATTAAACATTGGAATATCTTTAGAATATTTTTTCATACCCCATGTTAGATATTTTGTACAAGTATTTAATTCTGAAACGTAATTATTATCGATTAATGAATGATTACCATTTCCATGTTGACCAATATAGAATGGAACTCCAGCATCTACTTTATTAGCAGCGTATAATTTAAAAATTTCGTCTTGATCGTAAGCACAAGAAGTGAAAATAAACTTTGGGTTTTTTGGATAATCACTATTATTTGATATATGAAGTATATCACTAAAAGATTCAATTAAACAAATTGGAATTGAAATAGGAAGCATATATCTTATAAACTTTTCTATGTCAGTGTAATTTTCATAATCAAAACTAATTTTTTGTCTTAAATTATTATCGTAAGACTTAAAATTAATATTTTTTGTTTTCCAAAGTTGAGGAAATTGTTTTAAAGATAATTCTAATTGTTTTTCATAAAAAAAAGGAAGGTAACTATCAAAAATAAATCCGTCATTTTCAGATTTAAATTTAGTAAATATATTCATGACGAATTCTGCAATTTTCATTTTTGTTAATTTGCGATCTTTATTAAAACCTGAAAAAACTATTTGATTTTTTAAATATTTTTCGTTTATTTCGAAGTAAGAAATCTTATTATTAAATTTATAAAATTTTAGAATTTTAGAATACAAAGCATGATTCCACTGATCGTCTATGGATGCATAATAAATGCCCCCAGTATCTTTAGTTGAAAATTCATAAGAATCAACATTTACTGCAAATATTTCCTTTATTTCATAGTCTTTACATGCCTTGTTTAATAGTTCGAACCTATCTAAGCATATATATATAAATCGTCTAAGCCATTCACCAGCTATTATTTCCCATCCCCTTAGAGAATAACTTGTTTGATGCAGATTGTTTAAATTTTTTTTGAAGTCTTTTATTATTGATAAAAAAATATTTTCACATACATCATATTTCATTTTTCTATCTATATTTTTAAAAGTATGAGAAGTACAAATTTTGTAGTCCAATTTAGATAAAATTTCTTCAGGATGCTTTAGTAAACACCAATCTCCAATAAATAATAAAGGATTTTTTGATTTCAAATATCTTTGATTGTCCGATAAAATAAGATCTCTTTTCATTTGCTGCTTAAAAAAACTTAAATTTAATTTTTAGAATTTAATATCTTAAGATCGGATATTCTATCGATCTCAAACCAAAATCCTTCGTAGGGCACAACTTTAATTTTATTTTCACTGCCAGTAATAAATTCAGAAAAAAAATTCGTCATATCCATCTTTTTTATATTTTTAATAGTTTGACCTCTTAAATATTTTTTAATCTTTAACCAACCATTGGGTGTAATTTTAAAAATACCCATATACTGTCCGTTTATTATGTCCAGATTATTCGTTTTACTTCCAATTGAAGTAAGATTGTTTTTGCTATCAAACTCAAAAGTTTCTGCATCTTTAGTGGGATCTTTAAATCTTTTTCTCCAAAGTTTAAGCCAATTTGGATCATATAATAAAACAATGTCACCTTTTTTTTCTTTAATCTTTCTAATTGCTGACTCTTCATAAAATATATCTGAATAACTAACTATACACGTGCTCTTTTTTAACCAATATTGAGCACAAATTAGAGAATAAAGTATGCTCGTTCTTTTCCAATTATTATTATGAAATTCTTTAAAATTTTGTAAATTAATTTTTTTTCTTTTATATCCAGTAACTATCCCTATTTGATTGATATTATTTTTTTTTAAATTCTCGATTGTATAATTAATAAGTGTTTTATTTTTATATAGATTTAAACATTTGGGTTTATCTTTAGTAAAACTTCTCATTCTTGAGCCTCTTCCAGCCGCTAAAATAATTCCTTTCATTTTATTTACTAAATAATTTTTTTGCCCTTTTAATCAAAGTTTTTTCAAATTTCATTGCTCTTTCTGGGTGCCACATCCATCCTTCGCATTTAGATTTTCTGTTTTCTATAGCCCATATTGTTCCAATTTCATCCTGCGCAATAATATCAAACTTTTTTGGACAATTTTTTAGACTATAATTAAAAAAACATTTTGCTTTTTTTGGAATGCTTTTAAGATTTTTATTATTAAATATTTTATAGTCTTTTGAAGTTTTTAATTTCGATTTTTTTAAACCTTGATTAAAATATTTTCCTAGTATTTGCATTCCTCTACAAATACCTAGTACTGCTTTTCTTTTGCTAAAAAATTCATTAATCATAAATAACTCTGTTTTATCTCTTTTTATATTTTTTCCTATATCTTCACCTCCTGTTAATATTAGACCTTTAGGGTTTGTTTCCTTAATAAACCTTCTGAGATTTAAAAAATTTTTTTTATCCAATAAATTGTTTGGAACCAAAACGGGGTAATATCCTAACTTTAAAACCCAAGAAACAATTCTTTGATCAATACAATCTCGATTTTCATTATATTTTTCGTATAAAAAGGTTCTTTGAGAAACTAATAATTTCATTTTTTTAAAAATATCTTTTTTATAATTTTATCTGAAATTTTTTTTGAAGTAAGATTTTTTTTCCATCGAACCAAGAGAGTCGGATTAATTGGTTCATCAAATTCGAGATCTAAACCAGCAACATTCGTAATTTTTTTTAATTTATAATCTCGATAAATTTTTTTCGGATCTCTTCTAACCAAAATTTTCATGGGAACCTTTAAATATACATCTAAATAATTTTTAAGGTTTTTTTTATTCCATCTGTGAACTGATTTGATTAATGCCATAACAGAGATTATAACAAAATACTTTTTGTTAACATACCTTTGACAAATTTTTGAGTATCTTAAACCAATTTTTTTTCTTGAATTGTAACTATATGTACCTTGTTTTTTTAAATTTAACATTTTTCTTAGTTTGTCACCATCCAGCAAAATAATATTGTAATATTTTTTTCTTAACTGCGTATAAATAAGTTTTGATATTGTGGTTTTACCAGCACCTGAAAGCCCTGTAATCCACAACACGCCTGGTCTTAATAAAAAAATTTTTTTCACTCAGTTAACTAAATTTATTGTATGTGACAAACAGTCAAGTTCGATCATTTTTGATTTTTTTAGTTCCTCAAATTTTTTTTCGCCACAACCAATAGCTGCCGGTAAATTCAATTCTGCACACCTAATTGCCATATGAGAATTTACACCTCCATATTGTGTGACTAATCCTTTTATTTTCCTACTAAATATCCAATCATATCCGGGGTCCGCATTTTCTATCAATACAATTTTATTCTGAATATTAATTTTATTAATATTATTTTTTATATGGACAATAGAAGATCTAATCTTTTTGTTTGAAACATAATTTGGAGAGTTCACTTGAAAAGGAACTATAAATGTACCAGCGTAATCATGTAATATTTGTGGTAGCTTTATTTTTTTGTTTACCTGATAAAACTGTTTGTTTTGGCTAATTATTTTTCTTTGTATTTTTTTTGATTTATTTAAATCTTTTAAATCTAAATATGACATATCATTTTTTTTTATGTTATTTTTTTTTCCATAATTTGAAATTAATAATAAAATTTCGCTTACACTTTTAGTAAAAACAAATTTAGAAAATTCTCTTGCTACAAAAGACTTTTGTATATAATCCATTAGATCTTTAGAATTAAAATTTTTAATTTTGTTTAAAACAATAATTTTCTCAATTCGATTCATTGTGGATTTTTTTAATAAATACTTGCGATCTTTTCCCATTTTTTGTTTTAAAAAAAGAAAAGATTTATACTCATCATATCTTCTAGATTTAATATCATAAGTCCCAGGCCTTAAATGTCCGTATTTAATCATAAAATTTTTTTTTCTTTCTTTTTTTATTGCAACTTGATGCATGTCGTAAAGAAAATCTGTAGTAATTGTATTAAAGCTAGATTTAAATTTTTGCATTTCATTTATAGATATTGCTTTTTTATTTACCAAAGAATTTAATAATGTTTGACCAATAAAACCATGTCTAGCGCAAATAGCAAATGGTATTACTCCATATTTTATACAATCTTTTATTATTTTATTTATTTCTGAAAAATTTTTTTTTTTGGCTTTGTCAATTTTTTTAAATTCTTTTTGTAAATCATTAAGCTTATTTATGCTCTTCATTGAATTTTCTATACTAGCAATATGATCAGAATTTATTAATTTCAAAGTGTTTTCTTTATGTTTTTTTATAAATAATTTGATCTGTTTTTTTGAAATATTCTTTGGAAGAAATCTTTTAATCTTTTCTTTAATATCAAAACTAAAACATGTTATTGCTATTTCAAATTCAATTTTATCGTGTAATTCTGGATTTTTTATTAACTTGTTTAGCCAGAAATTTACTAGTTTATTTCCTAGTTGTTTATTCAAACCTCTTGGTAGAAAAGAGTTAAAACTTAATCTTGTATTTATGTAAGGCTTACCAGAGAATAACTTCATTAAATTTTTTTCTTGTGGGAAATTATAACCCATTAATTTTCTTGCTATTCTCCATGAATCGTCAGTTATCAATTTTTTATATAAAGAATAAGATAAATTTTCAGGATTTTGGCCAATCATTTCCGCTGGATTCCAATCGGGCATTTGTCCAAAAACTGTAGACTTACCAAAAATTTTCTTATGTGGTTTTAATTCTTTTAAAAGATTTAATCTGCACTTTAATAAATTTCTATTAATTAATTTGTTTGAAACAATATTCCATTTTTTATTTGAAGTGATATTTCTTGCTTGAAATAAATATGGTCTAAGTTTTTTATCAACGGCAAATTCTATATCTAAAAAATTATTTTTGAGTTTTTTTTCTAAATCTATTGTTGCATCAATTAAACATCTAAATCTTTTTGATTTTAAATAATTTAATCCAGATCTAAAAATAAATATTTTCTTATTTGAGTAATTGTCGGAACCAGCTGTTACAGTATCTGTTTTTCCTGTCATATCATCATAATTAATGACATAATAGGGAGCTCCAGTATTTAGATCGTAGGTGAACATTACTCCACTCATAGACACATTGCTTATTTGCTTTTGAACAATTATTTCATCTTTTTTAATTTTTCTATTTTTTAATTTATAGCTTTTTATGATTTTAGTAGCCGATTTTATTATCTGATTTGTATTTTCAGAATTAATATTCTGTATAGATATATATTTTCCTGCACTAGATTTAAATTTTCCATCTTCATCAAAGGCCGAAGATCTAAATATCAATTTAGTATTTTTAAAATTTTTTTTTATTTCTTTTATTATTCCTATTTTTCTCTTTTGCCATTCATCTACTGGGAAAACATAGGTTTTTGGAAGAGAAAAAAATAATTTTTTCTTCATTAAATATTTAATGATTCCGGCTTTAGAATTGCGCATTATTTTATTAGGTATAATTTTGTTTTCCCAGTCCAGGAAATAGTCTTAATTTTATTAGCCTCGGTATGTTAACTAAATAAGTAAATTTAGAAAATAAAAATGCTATTATTGCAATCCAACCAACTTTCTTAACTCTTGACGACCTATAACCCCTAAAAGCAAAAGCAGAATATATTGCCCATATTTTCTCATTTTTTGAGAATTCTAATTGTGTATCATAATCATATAAAATATTTTTAGGAATCTTAGATAAGTTGATAGGGGTACTTTTGTCGGAATCTAAAAATTCAATTAATTTTGAACTTTTCTTTCTAATTAAATTTATCTCTTCTTCTCTTAATACTTTTTTATAGTAACTTGATAAATTAATTCCTGTTTGCTTTCCAGTATGTGAATTCCCTAACCAATTTAATCCACCTATTGTTGGTTTAAGTAAAATTGGATCAAATTTCAAATTCATTTTATTACAAAAACTTTTCATAACGTTACTAGTATCATTGACAAGATTTTCATATCTATAAACAATAAATTTTCCATCAATACCGTATTTTTCTTGTAATATGACTAGTCTCGTCAACGCTACCAGCCATGTCCTGATTTGTGTTTCAAGGTCATACACATCAAAAGCTTTAACCAAAAAATTTGGAACTCTTGGATTTTGAAATCTTCTTGAGCCAAAATATATTCTAGCAAGTCGAGTTTTTTCTGAAGCAATATATGTTTTTATGTCTCTTATTGGGCAAAGAATAAAAGAGTCTTTAAATTCCTCAAAATATTTATCAAAACTCTTCATAAAGAGACCTCCGCTAGATTGCATAACAACAAATTTTAAATTTCCTTTATGTAATCCATTATCCCATGAATTAAAATAAGCTGTATGCATGGCATCATATATTTCATGTACTGATTTAACTTCTAGATTAGATTTTTTTATCAGCGAAATATATTTTGAATAATCAAAATCAGTTTTTACATTTTGATAAAAAGCTTTTTCTAAATAATTTTTTCTTACTCCAACAGGATCTGATTTCTCTTTTCCCCATTCATGTATAATTTTATTTTTTTTTTCTGGGATTTCTAAAAATTCACAAATATTATTTTTATAGTCTTTAAAATCTGGAATATAAGTTGGGGAACCATTTAAAAAATCTCCAAAATTATAGATTTTAAAATCTTCTGGAAAGCCACTTTCCAAAGGATAACTTGCAACGTCTGGATGATTATCTAGAAGTCTTGCAAGTAAGGATCCTCCATGCCTATTAATACCGACTATATGAATATGTTTTATCATTTTACTAAATCTTTATGTTTTGAGCTTCATATTCCTTTATTAATTTTTCAATTTTTTTTTTGAAAATTATATGTAAG